>DATFCB010000659.1:0-3245 GCA_035253525.1 Pyrinomonadaceae bacterium
AGTTCACAGAGAGGCTGGCCTCGGGCGTGGAGTGAACGGGCCTGAGTCTGCCGGCACAGGTCGAGCATAAGGGCTCGCCCGATTTGCCCCGAATTCGATAAACAAACTAACCCGAAGAGAACCATATGAGTCCTGGCTTTAGTCTTATCCTCCAAGTCGGCCTGATTTTCGTCGTCTTCTATTTCCTTCTCATCAGGCCGCAGCAAAAAAAGCAGCGGGCGCTGCAAGAGGCCATCAGCAACTTGAAGGCCGGCGACAAGATCGTCACCAGCGGCGGCGTCGTCGGCACGATCACGGCCGTCCGCGACAGAACTTTCTTAATCAGGAGCGGCGAGAAATCCATCCTCGAAATCTCGCGCGCCGCCGTCGCTGAA
Organism: Pyrinomonadaceae bacterium; assembly: GCA_035253525.1. GTDB lineage: Bacteria > Acidobacteriota > Blastocatellia > Pyrinomonadales > Pyrinomonadaceae > QHXM01. The sequence continues at coordinate 375 of DATFCB010000659.1, forward strand.
TTCAGCGACGCGGAGGAAGAGAAGAAGTGATAAGTGATAAGTGATGAGTGATAAGAAAACTCTCTTTTCTTTAACTCATCACTTATCGCTCATCACTTATCACTTATCAGATTTATGAAGAAGAAGAACTTACTCCCGCGTTTCATCATCATCGCGGTCGTCACGATTGCCGGCCTCTACGTCGTCATCGGGCCGCACCGCCGCCCGAAGCTCAGCGACTTTTCGATAGCCGGAATCAAGCACTCGCTCGGCGAGAACATACGCCTCGGCCTAGACCTCAAGGGCGGCGCTCACCTCGTGATGCGCGTCAAGGTCGAGGAGTATCTGGGGACGCTGGCCGCGAACAACGCCACCATCGCGCTCAAGGCGGCGCAGGATGTCGGCGCTAAAGTCACGCCCAAGGATGTCGGCTCGGACGCGTCGGGCGGCTCCTACCGCTTCTTCGTCAAGACCGAGGACGGGGCAAAGCTCAACGAGATACGCGACGAAGTCGCCAAGCGCATCAGCACGGACGAGTGGACGCCCGCCGTCTCCGGCAACACCGTCACGTGGACGCTGACCAACTCGGCGGCGCGCGCCCTGAGCCAGCAGGCGACCGAGCAGGCTTACAACACGATTGACCGGCGCATCAACGAGTTCGGCGTCGCCGAGCCGACGCTCCAGTATCACGGCGCACAGGGCTCGAACCAGATTCTGCTACAGATGCCGGGCGAGCAGAACCCCGAGCGCGTCAAGAAGCAGTTGACGGTCGCGTCCAAGCTCGAACTGGTTCACGTCGTCAGCCCGGCCAGTCCTTCGCCCGTTCAGACTTACAACACGGAGCAAGAGGCCATCGCCTCGCTCGGCGGGGCGGTCCCTGCCGACCGCCAGGTTCTGCCCTACACGGAGCGAGACGAGCCGACGGCGACCGGGGGCACCGCCGAGGACCCGAACGCGCCCAAGCAGGACAAGTGGGTCGTGGTCGAAAAGCCCTCCATCATCGAGGGCAAGGAGTTGAGCCGTGCCGACGCCGTGCAGGCACAGGGCGCTAACGACTTCATGATTAACTTCAGCCTGAAGCCCGCGGGCGCGCAGAAGTTCGGCGAGTGGACGGGCCAGAACGTCAACCAGTACATGGGCGCGGTCCTCGACGGCAGGGTCAAATCAATCGCCTTTATCAAGTCGCAGATTTTCGACTCGGGCCAGATTTCCGGCCGCTTCACGCAGGAGTCTGCCGAGGATTTGGCGCGCACCCTGCGCTCTGGCTCGCTGCTCGCGCCGATTCAGTACCAGGAGGAGCGGACCGTCGGCCCGAGCCTCGGCGCGGACTCGATTCGCTCGGGCGTGCTGGCTTCGGTCGTCGGCCTCGCGCTCGTCGTCCTCTTCATGCTCGTTTACTACCGCGGGGCGGGCGTCAACGCGGTCGTCGCGCTCCTGCTGAACCTGATCCTGACGGTCGCGGCGCTGGTCATCTTCAAGGCGACGCTGACGCTGCCCGGCATCGCCGGGCTGATTCTGACCATCGGCATGGCCGTGGACTCGAACGTGCTCATCTTCGAGCGCATACGCGAGGAGCTGTTGACGGGCAAGACCGTGCTCTCGGCGGTCGAGCAGGGGTTCAACCGCGCCTTCGTCACGATCATTGACACGCACGTCACGACGGTCGTCGCGGCGCTCTTCCTGTTCGTCTTCGGCACCGGCCCGATTCGCGGCTTCGCCGTCACGCTCATACTCGGCCTGCTCATCAACCTGTTCTCGGCCGTCTACGTCTCGAAGACGCTGTTCATGTGGGTCTTGAACCGCAAGGGGCACCGCGCGGAAACGCTCAGCATTTAACGACGGTGATGAGTGATAAGTGATAAGTGATGAGTAAAACCAATTCACTTATCACTCATCACTTATCACTTATCACTTGAATATTATGTTTCAACTCTTTCATAAAGTTAATTTCGATTGGCTGAAGTACCGCCGGTATTTCATGGCCCTGTCGATCATCCTGATGCTCTCCGGCCTGGGCTCGGCCATCATCCGCCAGGCCGTGCCGGGCGGGACGGACGCCTTCAACCTCGGCGTGGACTTCAAGGGCGGGACCGTCGTCACCGTCAAGTTCCTCAAGCAGCGGCCGTCGGACGACGAGCTGCGCGGGCAGTTCGCAGCGCAGGAACTGAGCGAGGCCATCATCCAGCCGACGGACAAAGCGGACGAGGTGCTGATTAAAGTGCCGCGCCAGGACGCGGGCCAGAACGCCAGCGCCGAGGAGGTTGCGGCGCAGGTGGACGCCGGGAGCGTGAAAGTCAAAAACGCGCTCGACACTTTCGGCAAAGAGGGCGAGGGGTATCAGATTCTGAGCAAGGAGGCCGTCGGCGAGGTCGCGGGCCAGCAGTTGCGCATCCAGGCCATCTCCGTCACCCTGCTCGCGCTCATCGGGATGCTGCTCTACATCGCCGCGCGCTACGAGTGGACTTACGGCGCGGCGGCCGCCATCACGGTCTTCCACGACGTGCTGGTGACGCTCGGCTTCTTCTCCATCTTCCAGTGGGAGGTCAGCCTGACGGTCATCGCGGCCCTGCTCACCCTGGTCGGCTTCTCGGTCAACGACACCATCGTCACCTTCGACCGCGTTCGCGAGAATTTGAGGCTCCACCGGCGCGAGTCGCTCTACAAGATTACGAACGACGCCATCAACGAGACGCTCTCGCGGACAGTCATCACGGGCGGGCTGGTCTTCCTCTCGGTCCTCGCGCTCGTGCTGTTCGGCGGCGAGGTCTTGCGCGGGTTCTCGCTCGCGCTCTTCATAGGCATCATCGTCGGCACCTACTCGACCATAGCCATCGCCAGCCCCATCATGGTCTGGTGGCAGCAGCGCATAGAGGCCGCGAAGGCCAAGCGCGA
>DATFCB010000660.1:0-30725 GCA_035253525.1 Pyrinomonadaceae bacterium
CTCGTGGAACCCGTTGTACGCAATCTTGTAGGTCTGGTACTGCCGCCGGCTCCCCCACGCCTGGTCGAAGAAGTCGGCCGTGAAATCGAGGAGCGAGCCCTTCGTCGGGTAAAAAGTGCTGTCGCGCCGGTCGCGCTGGACGTGAAAGCCCAGCGCGGCCGAGTTGGATTTAAGGTCGATCTCCGGCACCTCGAAGCCGCCCGGCCTCAGCTCGCCGTCAATCCGCGCCGTCAGCTTGCGGAACTGGTAGCGCGGGCCGACGAAGATGTTGCCGCCCACGTTGCGCATCAGCTCGCCGAAGAAGATCGAGCCTCCCATGCTGAGCGGCACGGCGACCGATTCGCTGCCGGGGATGCGTCCGACGCCGTAGAAATCCAGGTTGGCGCGGCCCTTCGCGACGGCGAAGGTCGTCTGGTACTTGTTCTCCTTCAGGTACAGCCTGCCGCCCAGGGCCAGAGCGCCGGTGCCGTTGCTGGTAAACGCGCCGGCGAACCCGAGCCACGACGGGGGCGAGACGGCGTCTTCCTTATCGACCTTAAAAACGTAGCCGACGATTAAGAGCAGGCCCGAGCCGAACGCGGGGCTCTTGATGGGGATGGGCGCGATGACCAGCGAGCCGCGCTTCTCACCCTTCTGCTTACCCTGCTCATCCTGCGTTTGGTTTGCCGGGGCCGCATCCAGGTCTTCGGTCTGACCTGTCGTCACGGGATTTCGGCCAGTAGCGTCGCACTCCTTTTCCGCCGGAGTGGGAGTCGGGTCTAACCGAGCAGTCACCGGAAGTTCGGTCGCCTGCACTTCCGTGGGAGTCGGGCTCTGGCTAAAGGCGGTCGAGCAGCCCACAAGGAGAAGGAGAAGGAGACGGGCCGCGAGCGCGCGACGGCCGGCGGCAAACCCGGGCGGGCACGCGCTTGCCGCGTCAAAGAGCTTTCCATCGCCGTGCCGAAGTCTCATCGCTTTTGACCACCCGCCTGCGGCGCGGGCCGCAGACGTTAGTGAAGAGATGCGCGTCACGTCCCTCTCACTAGCGTCTGCCGGCCAACGCGCCTCCCCAGAGTCACCTACGCCAACCCAGGCGATCTCCGAGAGGGGGAACCCTACGATTCTTTCTCTAACGTCTGCGGCCGCCGCCCCTGAAGCCGCCGCCGCGTCCTCCACCAAAGCCGCCGCCGCGTCCGCCGCCGCCGCGATAGCTTCCGGCGCTGCCCCCGCCACGACTGCGGTATGTGCCGAGGTCGCGCGTGCGTTGCGCCCCGTCGCGGCGGGCGGCGCGGTCGCGCTCAAGCGAGCCGAGAGTCGAGCGGTCCAACTGACTCGGCCTCGACGCGGAGTCTCCGACCCGGTCGCCGCGCGCGGCGTTGTTCCTCTCCCTCTGTCTTGCCCCTTCATTCAAAAACTGGTCGCGCACCGATTGCTCCGGGCGCGGGACGGAATTCCAACTGCCGTTCTCCCACTTGTTCCAACTCCCGTCGGAGCCGCGCCGGTAAACGTTGCCGTCTCTCCCGGCGTAGACGTTGTCGCCCTGTTTGCCGACGAAACCGCTGCCATCCTCCCCGCGGCGGCGAATCATTCCGCCCTCCGCGCCACGGGTCACGCGCGTGGTATTGCCCGTGGCGCGGTTCGTGAAGCGTTTGGTGCTGGCCCAGTTATCGCCGCGCTGCACGTAGGTCGAGCCCCAGCTCCCGTAGACGCCCGAGCCCTGGCGGGTGGCGGCGTAGGTGCCCGTGCGCGAGTTCCAGGCTTCGGCCGCTCCCCGCGCGCCGAAAGGCCCGTAGGCGAAAGCGCCACGCGCGTAAGTGCCCGTCGTCGGGTTGTACCGGGCACCGAACCCTACGCCGCCGTAAGGCCCGTAAATCCTGCCGGCGGTGCCATACCTTCCCGTGTAAGGGTTGTACCAGGAGCCGTAGCCGTAGGTTCGCCAGGGGGGGTAGTAGATGGGGTAATAGCCGCCGCCCCAATAGTAGGGCGGGTAGTACCAGCCCGTGCCCCAGACGGCCGTGCCCCAGCCGATCATCATGCCCGTGTAGCCGCCGTAGGCGGCATACGTCACCCAGTCGTCGTCGGCGTCGCCGTCCTCCTCGACCGTCACGTAGGTGACGTTATGTGCCTGAGAGCTGGGCGGGATTTGATAGATTTCGTCGGGGACGGAAGTGGCGAGCGTCCACGGCCCCTTGGGGCTGCTCGCCATGAACCAGACGCCCTCAAAGCACATGTAGAACGTGTCGCCGACCTTGATGATGTCCTTGTCCGTGTTGACGGCGCGCTGAAGCCCGGTCCCCTCGATGGACTGATACTGCGGGTCGCCTTGATAAAGCACGTCGGGCGCTTTCACTTCACGTTTGTTGACGTGCGCGGTCTGCGGCACACGCGCCAGCAGGAGGGCTTCGGCCGCCTGCTGGGTTCCGGGCACGGAGGCCAGCACGCGCGAGCGCGGGTGCTCAAGTGAAATCTGCTTGAAAGCCTCGGGCAGGGTGGGCGTGGCGAAGACCCAGTCCCCGGTAAAGTCCGCGGCCTTGAACCACCTTCCCGCCACCAGATAGTAAACTGGCCCGCCTTTGCCCTCACGGAACAGGTCGCTCTCCGTGTTGCTCACCCAGAGCAGCCCTGTCCCAGGCACAGGCTTGTAGCGCGGCTCGCCGTCGAGTTGGATGAGTTCCGCCGGCTCGGTGCTGAAGAAGACCGTCGGCGATTGAGCGGCCGGCTTGCCCGGCAAGTTTTCTCTGACGTACTTCCAGTTCTCGTCGGCCGGCAGCTTCGTGAAGCTGTCGGGCAGCTTGCCCGCCGGCGTCCAGGGGCCTTCGAGGGCGGCGGCCCGGAGCCATGACGTGTCGTTACGCAGGTAGTAGACGCCTGTCGGCCCGTGCTGGAAGAGGTCCCAGTTGGTGTTGACGGCAAACTTCAGCTCATTCTCCTTGATGGGGCTCCAGATGGGGTCGCCGTCGAAACCGAGGAGGACTGCGGGCGTCTTGCTGAAGAAGATTTTCGGCGGGTCGGCCTTGAGGCCCGGAACGTCCTTCGGGATGATCTGGCTCTTGTCCACGTGGGCCAGCACGCGGTCGAGCGCGATCATGCGGTCTTCGTCCGGGATGGCCTTGTCAATCTCCGCGGTTAATTCCTGGACCTGTTCTTTCGAGAGCGTCGGGAAATTCGTCTCCGCAATCTTGAGCGCGGAGAACTTGACCAGCCGCTCTTCCAAAGAGACGTTCGTCTCCGCCTCAAGCTTCAGCGTGCCGAGCGCCTGCTTGCGCATGCCGTTCGGCAGGTACGAGGCCGCGGCGTAAGCGACCATGTGTTTCTGGTCCGCCCAACTGGCGACCTGCGGCTGGTAAATCACTATCTGCGCGCCGCTCGGCGTCGCGTAGTCGCGCGGCCAGCCCCTGTCGCCGGGCGGCCGCGTCGAAGGGATCGTCGCGTTTACTGCTTGCGGGCGGGTCTGGGCCACGGAGGGTAAAATCGGCGACAGACCGAGCAGGAAGGTAAGTAGGAGTGAAGTGACAGGCCGCCTCATGGTAATCCTCGCTTTCCCCCGCGCGATCTTCTAAGGCCAGCGGCGCGATGCCGCGAGCGCGGGGTTCATTCGAGGTGGATTTTAGGGACTGCCTACCCGGCCGGGTAACTGTCAGTTTTAACAGGTGAAGCTGAGAAATTCGGTAGTGGTTCAGTTTGAAATTCCGGCTCATCTTTATCGGAGGGAAATTTTCACGCAAAGGCGCAAAGAAGACCGCAAAGATGTTGAATGTCTCTTCACCTTGCGTGCTTTCTTCGCGCCTTTGCGTCTTTGCGTGAGACTGCCTTGTTCTTCGTCCTGTTGGTCTGTCAGGCTCAGCCGCCGACGAGTTGGCGATACGAGTTGTAAAGGTCAAAGAGCCTGTCGGCCGAAGCCGGGTCGTTGCGCGCGAGCAGGGTGATGACCTCGTCGCGCTGCGCGAGCAGCGGCTTGATGACTTCCCTTCTCAACTGTGTGCGGACGGGAGCGTCCTCTTTGTCGGACACTTCGCGCAGGGCCGTAAAGAACTGGCTGGCGTCCTGGCGCGCGGGCTCGTAATCGCCTTTGCGCGCGTTGATGAGCGCCGAGGCGAGGTCGTTCTGCATCCGCGACAGCCTTAATTGCCTCTCCGTCTCGGCCAGCCCGCCAGCGTATTGACGGGCCTTGAGCCACACAGGAACCAGGCCGAGCAGGAAGACGCCGAGCAGCACGGCGGCCCGGATACTTATGCGGCGCACGCGTGGAGTCATCCAGGCTGATTCGGATTGAGCTTTTGCGCTGACCATTGCTCCCTCTTTTCACCTCGCGGCCTGGCTCGCGGGGTATTGCTTGAACATCTTCTCCAAAGCCCTTCTGACCTTACCCTCGGTCTTTCGGGCGTCCTCGGCCATAGCTTCCACAGGATTCTGCTTTTTGCTTCGACTGTTGAGCCTGGACTTGGCCGTCCCGCGCCAGAGAAGGTTCTTGCCCGAAGCATCGGAGAGGCAGACGACGAGCGTCCCCGTCTCGACCTCCCACATCTGGCTCTTGACGCTGATGCCGCTCGTGATCGGGGTCATCCAGTTGCCGGTGTTCACCCAGTTGCTGGTGGCGACCTGCACGTCCGTATTCACGGCGGCGAGATAGAGGACGCTGAGGTCGCCGCCCTGCTCGACGCGGCTCAGCCCTTTTGTCGCCAGGCGCTCCTCGATGCCGGCCCTGATATGCCGGTCGATGAGGTAGTTCCTCGCCGGGACGCCGGGTGCCCAGGAATAAGTTTTGAACTTTGAAAAGTCTTCACTCTTAACGAAGTCCACGGTCACGTCCTGCGCGCGCGCGCCCGTCACGGCCGTCAGCGCCAGGAGGCAAAATATAGCCGTTCTAAACTTCATCACTCCGCTCCTCCACTTTGCGAGCACACTATCTGGACACGTCAATCACTCTCTCCAGAATCAGCCTGTAAGGGTCGGACGGGATGCAGACGTAGCCGTAGAACGGCCTGTCGTTGATGATGATCATAAAAAGCACCATCGCCAGAAAGCCGCCCATGAGCGCGACCAGGATGACGTGCAGCTTCACGTCGTCTATCTTGTAGAAGTAGGCGACCCCGATACTGATGGCCGCGCCCACCCAGATGACAGCCCACATCACGCCCGACAGACCGCTCCCGACAGCATCTATCCGCAGCCGGCGATACTCCAACAGCTTGTTGTACTGTTCCAGCGCTTCGTCGTGCAGCGCGGCTTGACCCTGTGTGGAGGGCTCGAACCTGTGTAGTTTGAGCTGAAAGTCGTCCATGATTCTGGTCCCGATGTTTAGGGTCTGTCCCTCCCCTCTCACCTGCGCGGGCCACGCCACTTCGATGACATACACCGTGTACTCGCGCAGCTTTGCGCGCATCTCTTCCCGCAGCGGCGAGGGATAGCCGCTCACGTCCCGATACAGAGCCGAAATAGAGGCGGCTTCCCTTGAGACCAGTTCCGAGGCGTTCGTGTTCGTGTTCCAGACGCCCACGGCGATCAGGCCGACCGTGATGCCGTAGAAGACGCCGATGGCCTGCACCGTTCCGCTGACGGCGTCGTTGAACCCTTCGCTGTAATGGAGGCGAGGCGTTATGTAGCGTCTGGTCAGGAAAAGGCCGGCGAGCGAGATGGCCTCGATGAAAGCCACCATGATTAAGGCGGCCTGCAACGGCGAGATTTCATAAAGCCAGTTGGGCACTGACTCACCCCTTCCCTAAACCGTCCCTAACTGCTCGGCCAAGTACGCGCGCTCGCCACGCCGGACTGCGCCCGTTCAAGCTGTCGGCGCTCATCCCGGCCGCCCCCCAAGCCCTGTAGGTCGCCGACCTCCGCCAGCGCCTGGTCGTCGGCGTCCGGGAAGGCGCGCCTCGATGTCCTCTCAAGCAGGCTCAATTCTTTGCGCAGGAGCGCCGCGCGACGCTCCGGCAGAGTCTCTATCAAGTTCTCCAACATGGCGCGCAGCCGCCGCATCACCTGTACGCTGTCGCGCCCGTACTGGCGAATCTCCGTGACGGCCAGGTGGACGAAGTCTCCCCAATTCGGTGTGCGGTAGACGAGACGCACGCGGCCCGCCCCGTCCCGCTCCCGCCCGTCGGCCAGGTGACGGCCCCCCACCTCGCGCAGGAGGTGGTGAATCTGGTCCAGCGCGATGACGGCCGTGGTCGGGTCGTTGACGGCGGGCGAGAGAGCCTTGGAAGCAATGTCCACCAGGACGCGAAAAGCGAACATAGGGTCTTGCTCAAGCGTGCGTTCCGAGCCGAGCGCCACCGAATCGCGCAGGGCGTCGTCGGAGAGCGCCTCCCCGCCCCCGAAGACGCGGAACAGCGGGTCGCCCGCCGCGACGTAGTCGCCCACCTCCGGGACCAACTCTATGAGGCAGTCCGCCCCCTCTGCGAGCGCGACCAGCCCTTCGAGGTCAAACGCCAGCACGGCCCCGTCCACCGCGCCCGCGACGACACGCACCGGCCCGCCGTCGAGAGATTTGACCAACTCCGGCGGCGCGAGTTGCTGCCCGTTCAGCGGCTGCGGGTAAACAGACCTGACGACCTCGCGCCCCGCCAAAGCGACCGATTGCGAGACTGAACTCGGGCGGAGCGTCTTGCCCACGCCGTCTATGAGGAAAAGAAAAAGGGCCAGATTCAACAGGAAGCCGTAGGCCGCGACATAGACCGTCAGCGCCGGCACAGCGCCCCCGAGCCGCGGCAGAACGGCGACCGAAAAAGTGAAGGTGAAGGCGAACACGGAGAGCGCGAGTTTTCGTTTGGGGTTTCTGTAGATGAGCGTGATGATTCGCGGCGTCAGTTGCGCGCTGGCAAGCTGCACGGCGACCAGGACGGCCGAGCAGACCAGCACCAGCAGGGTGAACATAGAGGCGGCCACCATGCCCATGACGGCCTGCGCGGTCTCGCGGCTGACATTCATCTCCCAGCCGAAGAATCGGTCGAGACTAATCGTGAGCCTGACGGCCACGAGTCCGGCGAGGATGCTCAGCGCCGGTAGTATCCAGATCGAATTGCGAAGGTATAGCCGGACGCTATACCGCCGAAGCCAGCTCATTCGAGACCCCTCAGCATCACGAGTAAGAGAGACAGCAGGAGCGCGGCCAGCACTTCCAGCCCGAGAATCCACCAGACGTAGACAGGAGCCCGCTTCCTTGCTCCGCCTGCTTTAGCCATGATTTAAAACTCTTTCCGCCTCGCCGCCCGAGGCCACTCAATGGATGACGATGCCGACGCTCAGCCGCAGGTTATCCTGCCTGGTGCCCGGGATGACGAAGGGCTGGCCCACGGTCTGAAACGGTGTCGGGACCAAGACGGTCCCCAGTTCCTGGTCGCCGCGGTTGATGATGTTCCAGTCAATCTGGCCCGCGCGCACGTCCAGGCGGTCGTTGAGCTTGATGTCTATCCCTCCGCCGAAGGCCATCGCGAAGCTCGTCTCGTTGACGTGAAAGTCACTGATGCCGAAGATGGCGGGCAGTTGCGGGCTGTCAACGTCCAACTTCTGGTTGGCGACGCCGAAGAGGGCGTGTGCGAAGGGCTTGAACCGCGGCCCGTCCTCCCGGTTGTCCTTGAACTGTAGGCCGCCGAGGAAATTCTGCACGGTCGAATCTATCGTGCCGGTGCCCGCCGGGCGGGAGAATTCGTCCTCGCGCAGGTGGAGCGAGTAGTCGAACTTGACGCCGACGTACTTGTGGAAGTTGTAGGTGAGCGCCAGCTCCAGGCCGCGCAGCGTGTTCTTCTCGCCGAGCACGTCGTTGATGTTCGCGTTGTCGGTGTCGCCCCCGAGGTTATCGAAATTCAACGCGGAGTAGCCCCCGAAGAACTCCCACTTCTTGTACTCGTCGGACTGCTGCGGGGCGGCGGGCTTGGGTCTGTAGCTGTCCGCGGGCGCGGGCAGGCTGTCCGAAGCCAGGAGGTTTGCCGTCGTGGTGGCAGACTGTGCCAGAGCGGCGGGCGCAAAGGCTAAGAGGAGTGCTGCGAGTGCCAGGAGTCGTCTCATTCTATTTTTCCTTTCACGTTTACGGTCCTTGCGGGGAGCCACTTCGGAGTGTAGCCGCGGCGGGAGGCGAGGATAACTGTCAAATCTGACAGGTGAGTGCGCAACAACTGACGGCCCGCGCCGCTCACTTTTCACGCCTGGCTTGCTGCATGCGGGTTTGAAAGAGCGCGCTCACGATAACGAAAAGAAAAGCGCCCGAGAGTCCGCAGAGCAGGACGCCGGACACGCCCTCTATGCCGCCCAGCAGTCGCCACCTTTGCGGGAGCACGACATCCCCGTAGCCAATCGTCACGTAACTCCCGAGGGAGAAATAGAGCGACGTTTCGTAGTCCGGGAAGAGTCTTTGCCATTGATAGAACGCCGCCCAAATCGCCGTCTCTATCAGGTGCAGCACGATGATGGTGGCGAACACGTTGATGAGCAGGAGTATGGAGCGCGCCAGGCCGGGCTGCTTTTCGAGCGTTTCGCGCCGCCTCAGCATCCTTTCGGCGAGCGTGACCATGCCGGTGATATGAATCACCACGCACACTGCCACGATCCCGAAAGCGATCATCAGTTCCGTCAGCATCAGCTCTCCACCCCGTCAGACGGTAAAGGCGAACTGCCGTGGGCTGTACTGTCAATTTTGCCAGTATTAGCCGCCCGCCCCCGCCGTTAAAATCGCAGGTAATACCAACCGGGTTGTTATTTGCCGTCAGCATAGGAGGTGGCTATGAACATCCTGAAAGTGCGCAATCTTTCCGTTTCAGTGGCCGCATCGCTCGCCGCTCTCGCCGCGCTAATCAACGCTGGATGCGGGGGCAAGGAGGCCACGCAGGTGCATGCCGCCGAGGCCCCGGCCCCGGTCGTCGTCGTGGCCCAGGTGGAACAAAGGACGGTCCCCATTTACAGCGAGTTCGTCGGCCAGACCAAGGCGCACGAGACCGTGGAGCTGCGCGCCCGCATCGAGGGCGTGTTGGAGAAGGCTTATTTCCAGGAAGGCCAGCCGGTGCGGAAGGGGGCGCTGCTCTTCAGCATAGACAAACGCCCCTTCCTGGCGTCTCTCCAAGCCGCCAGGGCGCTGCTCGCAAAGGGCGAAGCCGACCTGGCACAGGCGCGGCAGAGGACCGACGTTTTACAGGCGCAGGCCGAGTTGGCGGACGCACAGGCAGTGCTGAGCAAAGCCGTGTCGGACCTGAACCGGATGGCCCCGCTGGCGAAAGAGAAGGCCGTCACGGAGTTGGAGTTGGACGCGGCCATCGCGGCCGAGAAGTCCGCCAAGGCCCAGGTCGCTTCCAGGCAGGCCAACCTCACCAACCTCGAAGCCTCCGTCAGATACACCATCGAGCGCGCCGCCGCCGAAGTCTCCGCCGCGAAAGCCCGTGTGACGCAGGCGCAACTCGACCTGAGCTACTGTGACATCCACTCGCCCATCAGCGGCATTATCGGCTTCAAGAACGTTGACGTGGGCAACCTCGTGGGACGCGGCGACGCCACCTTGCTCGCCACCGTCTCGTCCTCCGAGCCGCTGCTGGTTGACTTCAGCCTCAGCGAGAACGAATACCTGAACCTGACCGACCCCGACACGGTTCGCAGCCAGCGGCAGAGCCGCCGCATCGAGTTGATTCTGGCAGACGACAGCGCGCACCAGTTTTCCGGCGCGCTCAGGGCCGTTGACCGCATCGTTGACACGCAGACCGGGACGATGAAGGTCGAGGCCAGTTTCCCGAACCCCGGCAGTTATCTGAGGCCGGGGCAGTTCGCGCGCGTGCGCGCCGTGGTCGCCGAGCGCGAGAACGCCGTCCTCGTCCCGCAGAAGGCGGTCCAGGAGCTACAGGGGGCGAAGACCGTCATGGTCGTGGACGGCCAGAACAGGGTCGCCGTTCGCACCATCACGGTCGGCGACAAGTCGGACAACTTCTTCGTCGTGCTCCAGGGGCTCAACCCCGGCGAGCGCGTGATCGTGGAGGGGATGCAGAAGGTCCGACCCGGAAGCGAGGTGAAACCGACGACAGGCGAGACGGCTCAGAACAATGAAGGGAGTTGACGATGGCAAACTTCTTCATCCGGCGGCCGATTGTTGCCATCGTCATCTCTATCCTGACCATCCTGCTCGGGGTCGTCGTCATCCGCGGCCTCGCCATCGAGCAGTACCCTTTCCTCGCCCCGCCGAACATTCGCGTGACGGCCACCTATCCGGGCGCGTCGGCCGAGGCGGTCGAACAGTCCGTCGCGACGCCGATTGAGCAGGAGGTGAACGGCGTTGACCGCATGATCTACCTGAAGTCGTCGAACACCTCGGACGGGCGCATGCTGCTGGACGTTAACTTCGAGGTCGGCACAGACCAGGACACGGCCAACGTGCTCACGCAGAACCGCGTCTCGACCGCGGAGGCACGCCTCCCCGCGGAGGTCAACCAGCAGGGCGTGACCGTCAAAAAGCAGAGTCCCAGCATCCTGATGGTGATCTCGCTCTACTCGCCCAAGGACGCTTACGACGCCAACTTTCTGGTCAACTACTGCGGCATCAACCTGCGCGACCAAATCCTGAGGATTCCCGGCATCGCGCAGGTTGACCTCTTCGGCGGGACCGACTACGGGATGCGCGTCTGGATGCGGCCCGACAGGTTAGCCAAGCTCGGATTGACGCCGGCCGACGTGATCAACGCCATCAAGGAGCAGAACCTGCAAGCGCCCGCGGGCAAGGTCGGGGCCCCGCCGACGCCCAAGGAGCAGGAGTTTACACAGACCTTGAGCGCGCCGGGCCGCCTCGTCACGCCCGAAGAGTTCGAGAACATCATCATCCGCCAGACGGGGACCGGGGCCGTCGTCCGCCTCAAGGACATCGGCCGCGCCGAGCTGGGATCGCAGGATTACAACTCGTTCGGGCGGCTGAACGGCAAGCCGGGCGGCGCGATGGCCGTCTACCTGCTGCCGGGCGCGAACCAGCTCAAGGCCGCCGAGACGATCTACGAGACGATGGAGCACGCCAAGTCGCTCTTCCCGCCCGACATGGACTACAAGATCGTCTACGACACGACGCCGGCGGTCGAGGCTTCGATTGACGCGATCCTGCACACGTTTATAGAGGCGCTGGTGCTGGTCATCCTGGTGGTCTTCATCTTCCTGCAAAACATACGGGCGACGATTATCCCCGTGCTGACCATCCCCGTCTCGCTCATCGGCACGTTCATCTTCTTCCCCACCCTCGGCTTCTCCGTCAACACGCTCTCGATGTTCGGCCTCGTGCTCGCCATCGGCATCGTCGTTGACGACGCCATCGTCGTCGTCGAGGCCGTGATACATCACCTCGAACACGGGATGAGTCCGAAGGAGGCCACCTTCCAGGCCATGAAGGAGGTCTCCGGCCCGGTCATCGGCATCGCGCTCATCCTCTCGGCGGTCTTCGTCCCCGTCGCGCTCCTGGCGGGGCTGGTCGGCAGCATGTACAAGCAGTTCGCCCTCACGATAGCCATCTCGGTGCTGCTCTCTGCCTTTAACGCCCTCTCGCTCACCCCGGCGCTGTGCGCCATGCTGCTCAAGACGCCGAAGCCCATGCGCGGGCCGCTCGGCGCTTTCTTCCGCGGCTTCAACAAGGTCTTCGACGTGACGACGAAGGGTTACGTCAACGTCTCGCGGCTGCTCATCCGACGCGGCATCCTGACGATAGGGCTCATCGGCATCGTGGTCATCGGCGCACTCTTCTTCGCGCGCAGGCTCCCGGCGGGGTTCATCCCGGACGAAGACCAGGGCATCTTCGGCGTCAACGTGCAGCTTCCGCCCGGCGCGTCGCTCGCGCGGACCAGCGCGGTGCTCAAGCAGGTAGAGGAGATATTAGGGAAGACCGAAGGCATCGAGTCCTACCAGACGGTCGGCGGCTACGGGGTCGTGACGAACACCTACCAGACGAACTACGGCTCGATCTTCGCCCGGCTGAAGCCGTGGGATGAGCGCCACGGCGAGGCGCTGCACGTCAAGGGCATCATGGCGAAGCTGCAAAGGGAGTTCGCGGCCATCCCCGAAGCGATCATCATCCCCTTCAACATCCCGACGCTGGCCGGGTTCGGCGCGGCGTCGGGCTTCAACTTCCTGATTCAGGACCGCTCGGGGTCGATGTCCATCCAGCAGCTCGGCGACGAGACGAGGAAGTTTCTGGCGGCGGCCCGCGAGCGGCCCGAGCTGGGCGCTGCCTTCACTTCGTTCGACCCGAACTACCCGCAGGTCAAAGTTGACCTCGACCGCGAGAAGGCGCGGACCCTGGGCGTCCCCGTCAACGAAGTCTTTCAGGCGCTCTCGACCGCGATGGGCGGCACCTTCGTCAACGACTTCAACCGCTTCGGGCGGCTCTACCGCGTCTACGTCCAGGCGGAATCGGAGACGCGGCTCAAGGCCGAGGACATCGGCGACATCTACGTCCGGTCGAAGACGACCGACCAGATGATCCCGCTCTCCACGCTCGTCACCATCAGGGACATCGCCGGGACGGAACTGACGACTAGATTCAACCTGCTGCGCTCGGTGGAGGTTCAGGGCTCGCCCGCGCGCGGCTACACTTCGGGCCAGGCGCTCGCCGCGCTCGAACAGGTCTTCAAAGAGACGATGCCCAAGGAGATGGGCTTCGCCTACTCTTCGCTCTCCTACCAGGAAAAGATCGCGCCTCCAGCTGCGCCGACCTTCATCCTCGCCATCCTGGTAGTTTTCCTGCTGCTGGCCGCGATGTACGAGAGCTGGCGGCTGCCGTGGGCCGTGCTCCTGGGGTCGCCCTTGGTGGCGCTCGGCGCTTTCTTCGGCGTCTGGCTGGCGGGCTACGACAACAACGTCTACGTCCAGATCGGCCTCGTCATGCTCATCGGGCTGGCGGCCAAGAACGCCATCCTGATCGTCGAGTTCGCCAAGGCCAAGCACGAGGAAGGGCTCACGCTTGAGGACGCGGCGCTGACCTCTGCGCGGCTCAGGTTCCGGCCCATCCTGATGACCGCCTTCGCCTTCATCCTCGGCGTCATCCCGCTGATGAAGGCGAGCGGCGCGGGCGCGGGCGCGCAGAACGTGATGGGCACGGGCGTCTTCTGGGGGATGCTGGTCGCGACCTTCCTCGGCGTCTTCATCATCCCCGGCAACTACACCTTCATCGAGGCGCTCGGCCGCAAGCGGCGCAAGAAGGTTGAGGCGGCGGAGCCCGCGCCGCCGGAGGGCGAGCACCTGCCCGTCGCGGTTGAGCCCGTGACGGCAGAGCATCAGCCGGTCAAGGCCGAGCCGCAGCCGGTCGTGACCTTGCGAGCGGAAGGAAGGGGTGAGCACGTATGAGGAGATTGATTGTTCTGCTCTTGATCGCGTGCATGGCGCACACGGCCGCGGTCGGCCAGAAGAAGAAAAAAGAGGACCAGAAGAAATACGAGCCGCCGAAGGTGCTCGCGCCGGCTGAGTACAGGGGCGTGGACGCGGCCGCGCCGCAGCCCGGCCCGCAATCGCTCGCCGACGTGAAATGGTTCGAGGTCTTCAGGGACGAGAAGCTACAGGAACTGATTCGCGAGGCGCTCGCATACAACTACGACCTGCGCGAATCCGTGGCCCGGATAGACGCGGCGCGGGCCGAGATGGGCCTCCAACGCTCCGAGCAGTTCCCGACCATCGGCGCGAGCACGGACCTGACGACCCAGCGCGTCTCGCGCGACGGCGCGTTCACCGTGCCCGAGCCCATCAAGCGAGACCGCACGTTCGGCAGCGTCCTCGTCAACCTGCTCACCTTCGAGATTGACCTCTGGGGCAGGCTTCGCAAGGCGACCGCCGCCGCGCGGGCAGACCTCTTGGCCTCGGAGGAAGCGCGCAGGGCCGTGATGACGACCGTGGTGAGCGACGTTGCGGCCTCCTATTTTGTTTTACGCGAACTCGATTTCGAGCTTGAGATTGCCAGGCGCACGCTTGAGTCCCGCCGGGAGTCTCTCAGAATCATACGGCTCAGGCAGGAGCGCGGCGTCTCGAACATGCTCGAAGTCCGGCAGGCGGAGGAGCTGGTCTACAACGCGACCGAGGTGATCCCGGACCTTGAGCGCGCAGTCGAACAGCAGGAGAACTTCATCAGCTTTCTGATCGGCAAGAACCCGCAAGCCGTCCTGCGCGGGCGCTCACTGACGGAGCAGCAGCCGCCGCCCGCGGTGCCCGCCGGCCTGCCCTCGGACCTGATTGAGCGCCGCCCCGACATACGCTCCGCCGAGCAGGACATAGTGGCCGCCAACCTCCGCATCGAAGTCGCCAAGAAGGCGTACTTCCCGCGCATCTCGCTGACAGGATTTCTGGGGTTCGAGAGCGGCCAGCTCTCAAGCCTGTTCAGCCCGTCGCGCAGCGTCTGGGGCCTGCTGCCTCAGATCACGCAGCCCATCTTCACGGGCGGCCGCCTCAAATCTGACGTTCGGCTCACGCAGGCGCAGAGAGACTTTCTCGTGGTCAATTACGAGCGGACCGTGCAGAACGCCTTCCGCGAGGTGTCCGACTCGCTGATCGCCTACCGCAAGGTGAGAGAGGTTCGCGGCCAGCGCGAGCTGCTGGTCACGACGCTCAGGGACCGCTCGCGCCTCTCCTACATGCGCTACAACGGCGGGGTCGCCAACCTGCTCGAAGCGCTCGACGCGGACCGCGAGCTGTTCGACGCCGAGCGGAGCCTCGCCCAGGTCCGGCGCGACGAGCTGCTGACGGTCGTCCAGCTCTACAAGGCGCTCGGCGGCGGCTGGCAACTGTAAGAGAGTGTAGGCAGATGAAGACGGAAGAGATCATCAAAAGGGCGAAGAGGCTGTCGGCCCCGTACAGGGTCACGAACGGCGGAAGCTTTCGGCTCCGGGACGTTGACCCCGGCGGACTCCTCTACTTTAAGGAGGCCGACCGCGAGCGTGCGGCCGAAGCACTCTCTTTCGGAGTCCGCGCGCTCGCCGAGTTGCAGGAATTACTCTACGCGCAGGACGAGTGGGCGGTACTGCTCATCTTTCAGGCGATGGACGCCGCGGGCAAGGACGGCGCGATTCAGCACGTCATGTCCGGCGTCAACCCCACGGGCTGCCAGGTCTACTCCTTCAAAGCGCCTTCGAGCGAAGACCTGGATCACGACTATCTGTGGCGCTCGATGAAGTGCCTCCCCGAGCGCGGGCGGATAGGCATCTTCAACCGCAGCTACTACGAGGAGACGCTGGTCGTCCGCGTCCACCCGGAGCTTCTCAAAAGACAGAAGCTGCCGCGCGTCCTCGTCGGCGACCATCTCTGGCAGGGCCGCTTCAAGGATATACGCAACTTCGAGCGCTACCTCGCGCGCAACGGCACCGTCATCCGCAAGTTCTATCTGCACATGTCCAAGGAGGAGCAGACGCGCCGCCTGCTCGAACGGCTCGACGACCCGGACCTGACCTGGAAGTTCTCCCCCAACGACCTGAGCGAGCGCGAGTATTGGGACGCTTACATGAACGCTTTCGAGGAAACAATACGCCGCACCGCGACCCCGCACGCGCCCTGGTACGTCGTGCCCGCCGACCACAAGTGGTTCACGCGGGTCGTGGTGGCGGCGGCCGTCGTAGAGGCTCTGGCATCGCTCAATCTCGCATTCCCGAAGGTCAGCGAACAGACGCTGGAATCGTTCGAGAACGCGAGACAAATATTGACGGGAACGGACGTGAGGGAAGTAAGAGAAAAGGGCCTCGTCGTTCCTGGATGAGACTGAAGACTCGCCAGCTTGGCTATGCTCCTCAGTTCCGGACGCCGCGTAGCGGAACTGAGAAGGTAGCCACGCGTGCGGCGTCCGGGAGGCGGAGCGACGTTGCTCCTCTGCGCCGAAAACTCCCGGACGCCGCACGTCCGACTATCTCTCAACGCGCCCCAAAACCCGGCCCACTACTGTCAAAACTGACAGTAGTGGGCGCTCTGCCCGGCCGCTATCATCCGTTTGAGTTTGTCTCTCCATTCGGGCGGAAACGGCATGAGTCTGGAGCGCATAGAATCCGAAGCCTTTCAACGGGCGGCTCTCAAAAGCGAGTCATACAGAATACTAGGGCTGCTCGGCCTGCTGGGCGCTCTGATGCTTTACGCCGTCGCGCACGGCCTCGCCGTCCTACACCTCCGGCTCATGCTGGCGGAACTCCTGCTCCTCGGCCTCGCCATCGCCTATAAGGTCTTCAAGCTGTCCATCATCAGAAGGGCACTCCAGGAGGGCCGGGCCGTCCCGCAGAAAACCTGGACGATCCTGGGAATACTCATCGAGACTCAAATCCCGACAATCGCCATCTTCCTCCTGATGAGAAGCGGCCTGACGAGCCCTTACCAGGCGCTGGTCGCGCCCGTCGTCCTCGTCTACTTCTTCATCATCATCCTCTGCACGCTGCGGCTGAGCCCGACGCTTGCTTTCCTGACGGGACTCGCGTCCGCGTTGGGCTATCTGGCCGTCGCCTTTTACGCGGGCGTGCGGCACGCGAGCGTGGCGGCATCTCCCCGGACCCCCTTTTTCATCTACGCCGGCCTGATACTGGCGGGCGGCATCGTCGCCGCCTTCGTCGCCGGGCAGATTCGAGTTCACGTCCTCGCCGCGCTCAGAGAAGCCGAGCTACAGAGCGAACTCGAAGGGGTGCGTCACGACCTGGACATTGCGCGCTCGATTCAGCAGGGGCTCTTGCCCGCGAGTCCGCCCCTGCTCGACGGCTTCGAGGTCGCCGGGTGGAATCAACCGGCCGACCAGACCGGCGGCGACTACTTCGACTGGCAGGCGCTGCCGGACGGGAGCGTCGCCGTCAGCCTCGCCGACGCCACAGGCCACGGCATAGGCCCCGCGCTCGTCAGCGCGTCGTGCCGCGCCTACGCCCGCGCGAGTTTCCTCTCGGGCAACGGGCACGATGGCGTGTTGGAGCAACTCAACCGGCTGCTGGCCGAAGACCTCGCCGCCAACCGCTTCGTCACTTTCGCCGTCGCCTTTCTGGACCCGTGCAGCTCTCGCCTGAAAGTGCTCTCGGCCGGGCACGGCCCCATCCTCTGGTACAGACGCGAGACCGGCCGGATCGAGAACCTTGAGGCACAGGGAATCCCGCTCGGCATGTTCGCGGGCATCCGGTACGGCCGGGCGACGGAGGGGCTGCTCGCCGCCGGAGACTTTCTCGCGCTGGTGACCGATGGCTTTTACGAGTGGGAGAACCCGGGGGGCGAAGAGTTCGGGCAGGCGCGGCTCGAAGCCGTCCTGTGCGAGTCGCGCGACCTCCCGGCCGAAGAAGTGATTGCGAGATTGCGCTCTGCCGTCTCCGATTTCTGCAAGGGCACGGAGCAGAAGGACGACTTGACGGCAGTGGTTCTGCGACGAAAAGCCGGGCCGTTGACCGTCCCGGAGACCGCCGGCATGGAGCCGGCATTCATCAACAGCCTGCCAGCGCGAGGGCCGGAAGCGCCTCTGCCGCAGGCAGGCGCGAGCAGATAGCAGCCGGAGGTTTCTACTATGTCCAAGGCCAGTTCTCTCCAACAGGAAAGCAGCCCGCAGCTCATCTCTCAGTTGGTCGAGATAAGTAAGCTCGACACCCTCTACAGAGACCTTTACCTGCAAAGGGCTCGCGCTTTGATGTCGGCCGTGCTCTCGCACGCCTCTTATTCCTACCTTAAGGACAGCATCGCTTCGCTCGGACTGGCCGAGAAACAACTGAGGGTCGCCGTCCAGCGCGGCGACTGGAAGAGGGCCGGCGAGTTGACCGAGCGCGTCCGCACGATCCGCGCGTCCGCCACGACGGGGGGCCAGTCGCTGGCGCTGGCCGAGTCTGTTTACGACGGCCTCGGTGATGTCCCGCTCGACCCGTTCTCCCCCGGCTTCCACGCCTTCTTCGGCGACTCGGCCGATACGCTGCGGCAGTGGCGCGCCCGCGCCGTCAGCATCCTGTCTCAGCTTGAGCGCACCAACTCCTTGAAACGTGACTTCTACTCGCGCCGGCGCGCAGACTTTCAAGCCCTTCAGATCGGCGCGCAGACGGAGCAGAAGAAGACCCTGGCCGTGAGTCCCGTTGACCTGCGGCAGGAAGCTCTGAGCGCGCTCGAATCCGGCGACCTCTCGCAGCTTGACCGCGTGGTTCAGAAGCTGGCGAAGAAGTCTGAAGTGAAGGAGGCGGAGCCCGAGTCGGCGGCCGTCGAGTTGGCGGAAGCGACGGAGTTGGGCGACGACCTGCTGTTCTCCTTCTCGGAGGCGACGCTGGCGGCGGCCGGGCGGCTCGGCCTCTCTCCGGCGCGGACCAGCTCGCGCCGCCATTTCGCCTACCTCATCCCTTACGGCTGGCAGCCATCGTTCCTCAAGTCGGAGAGCAAGAAGTGGGCGCGCGACCAGTTGTCGCGTCTGACGCACCCTTCCGGGAGCGGCGACAAGGCCCGCGACGCCATAGAGCTTTACCTGCTCAACCCGCTCATCAACTCCGGCGGCACGCGCTATCAGGTGTGCCTCGTCGAAGAAGACCTGCTCGTCGAGGACTTCGCGGAGCCCGAGCCGAAGGCAATGGTGCCCGGCACAGGGCTGCTCTCCGCGCTCGGGCTTGAGAGCCGCTGGGGGCTCACCCGGATAGACATTGAAAACGCGCTCCTCCAGCACGGCCCGCGGATTCTGGAGGAGGAGTTGAAACTCGACCCCGAAGCGTTCCGGCTGGTACTGATCCCGCCGGACATCTACTCGAACCTCGGCCCGGAGCGCGGCTGGGGCCAGCAGGAGATGTGGACGCACTTCGACGGCTACTGGGTGCGCGAAGGCGGGATGCTGCAAGCCCTGGCCGGAGGCGACAAGCGCTTCGGCGGGACGCACGACGTGGTGAGCTTCGCCCCCAATTACACCAGCGAGAAGATTCTGGCCCGCTTCGCCGTGGTGCAGCGGAGGCGAATGATGACCTGGCATCAGCGAAGTGATTCTTAGAAGTAATAAGTGTAGCAAGACGGAAACCCGTTGATGGAGGGGGCACGACAATGGGCAAAAAAGTAGCGGCGGAATTCCTCGGCACTTTCCGGCTGGTCTTCGGCGGGTGCGGCAGCGCCGTCCTCGCCGCGGCGTTCCCGCAGGTCGGCATCGGCCTGTTGGGCGTCTCTCTGGCCTTCGGTCTGACGGTGCTGACCATGGCCTACGCCGTCGGCCACCTCTCGGGCGGCCATTTCAACCCGGCCATGGTCAAGACAGTTTCCCCTTAAAGTTTGCCCGCGGTGGGGGGCTCAATCTATGAGGCTGGCTTTATTCATTCTCTCAATGGCCGCCCTGCTGATAGGTTTGCCTGTGACTGGCGTGCGCGCGCAAACCTCCCCCCGAAGCGCCAAAAGGAAGCCCCCGCGTGCTCCGGTTAAAATCTGCAAGGGCGTTTCCATCCCTGAAGGCTACACGGTCATCGCCGAAACGACTTCGCCCGCGTGTCCGGGCGGCGCTTACGTCATCCAAAAAGAACCGGCTGCTGCGGCGGCGGCACCACCTGACGGTCCGGCGGCGCAGCAGCAGCCCGCGCCGCCGACTTCCCGCCCGAGTCGCGTCACGACTGAAGCGGCCACCGATTCGGGCGTGTCGCCGGCGCAGTCCGCCGGCCAGCCCCCGGCGCTCAAGATAGTAACCGCCCCCGCGTCGTCACCCTCTACGCCGCCCGCTCCTCCTTCAGACTCCGACCCGCTGGAGGTCGGCGAAGGGGATGTCGTGCGCGTCTACACGGACCTCGTCACCGTCCCCGTCAGCGTCTTCGACCGGCAGGGCAGGGCCATCACGGACCTCGGCCGTCAGGAGTTCCGCATCTTCGAGAACGGCGTCGAGCAGGAGATTGCTTATTTCGAGCCGACCGAAAAGCCGTTCACCGTGGCCCTCCTCCTAGACACTTCGGCCTCGACCAGCTTCCGCCTCTCGGACATCAAGAAGGCCGCCATCGCCTTCGCGCGTCAGTTGCAGCCCCAGGACCAAGTGCTCGTCGTGACCTTCGATGACGAGGTAATGCTGCTGACCGAGGCGACCAACGACCAGGACAAGATCAGCGTCGTCATCAACGTCAACGCGCACACGGGCAACACCACGCGCCTCTACGACGCCCTCGACGTAGTCATCAGAGAGCGCCTGGACAAGCTCCAGGGGCGCAAGGCAATCGTCCTCTTCACCGACGGGGTTGACACTGCGAGTTCCCAGGCCAGCTACGAGAGCACCATCCGCGAAGTCGAGGAGTTGGACGCGCTGGTCTTCCCCATCCAGTATGACACCTTCGAGGAATTGAACGCGGCCACGGGCGGGGGCGTCACGGTTACGCCCGGCCGCAACAGGGGGCCGTTCCCCGGCGGTCCTCGCCTGCCCCGTCCCACCTACAGCCGCCCGTCTATTGTGCTGGACCCACTGGGCATTACCCGCGAAGAGTACGAGCGGGCCGGGCGCTATCTACGCGCGCTGGCGGAAAAGTCCGGCGGGCAGCTTTACAGCGCGGACGACCCGCAGCAACTCGCACTGGCCTTTTCGCAGATCGCGGAGGAGTTGCGCCGCCAGTACAGTCTAGGCTACTACCCGAAGCAGCCGCTCGCGGGCGCGGGCGAGAGGCGGCAGATCAAGGTGCGTGTCGGGCGGCCCGACCTGGCCGTGCGGGCGCGTGACGGTTACGCCGCCAAGAGCAACGACGGGCCACGCTGACGCGAAAAAATCTCACGCCAAGACGCAAAGGCGCGAAGAAAAGCTTAACCGTCTTCTTCGCGCCTTTGCGTCTTGGCGTGAGCTTTCCGACGCATCATACTCAACTTCAGTATCAATGCTGCACGACGACCTCGGCTTCCAGCGTCTCAGCTTCCGGGGCGTCGAACTCGGGGGCGTCCTGCGGCAGCGTCGCGAGGTGTCGCGCATAGAGTTTCATCCCCGGCAGCGCGCTTAATCCGTGCGCGAAGATGCTGCACAGCACGGTCGCCATCACCGCCAGCCGGATGGTGGCTTCGCCCGGTTGAGGCGACGCGTGTTCGAGGTAGACGAGGCCGAGGACGATTGACGCGAGGCCGCGCGGGCCGAACCAGCCCATGAAGAGAATGGTCGCGGCGCTCAGCCGAGTGCCGATGAGCGAGATGACAACCGGCAACATCCGCACCACCGTCAGGCTGAGCGCCGCATAAAGCAGGTGCCGGGCATCGAGCTGGTCCCAGACGCGCGCCACCAGCAGGCCGAAGAGAAAGAAGACGGAGAGGTTGAACAACTGGCCCGCGTGCTCCGTGAACTCGATGGCGTCGGCCTCGCCGCCGCTCTTAAACCCGGCCTGCGCCGCCATGCCGCCGATGAAGGCGGCGATGAACATGCTCGCGTGGACCGCCTCGGAGGCGAGCAGGCAAAGGAGCGGGAGCGCGAGCGTGCCGAGTTGGAGCCACATGTGACCCGTCCAACGGCGACGATGCGCCTCTCCCAACAGACGGCCGCCGACAAATCCGATGCCGAGGCCGACGAGCGCCCCGTAGCCCAACTGCTCGACTATGTATTTAATGAGGCTGCTGTGCCCGGTTTCCGCGCCGCCGCCGGCCAGCGCGATGAAGAAGAGCAGGAAGGGGACGGACAATCCGTCGTTCAGGCCCGCCTCGACGTTGAGCGCCTGGCGAATCTTCATCGGCACGCGCGGGCTATTGACGATGATCTGGCCCAGCCCCGCGTCGGTCGGGGCGAGGATGGCGGCGAGGATTCCTGCCTCCCAAAGCGACAGGCCCGGCAGGACGGCGAGCGCCCAGAGCAGCCCCAGCAGGATGGTCAGCAACATTCCGATGCTCAGGAGGCGGACGGGAAGACTGCGGAAACTCCTCAGCGCCCGCAGGTCCGTGCGGTAGGCGTCGCTGAACAGTAAGAGCACGAGGCCGAGTTCCGCGATACTGAGAAAGAAGTGCTGGCCGCCCTCGCGGTCGGGTGACGCCGGCAGAAAAAAGAGCGCCAGCGCCCCGGCCGTGGTGAAGACAATCGGCGCGGTCACAACAGTCCGCTCCATGCGCGAGGAGAGCAGACTGTGTAGGAAAATCAGGACGACGAAAACGGAGATTAAGTACATCGTTCACTCACAGCAACACCGGAATCAGATAGAACATGAGCGCGATGATGGCGTAGACCGTGATGAGTTGGACGCCCTTGTACCAGTTGGATTGGCCGTCGCTACAGACCATCGCCCCGATCAGCACCGCGATGAAGAGCGAGCCGATCTCGGCCCGGTTGAACGCCAGGTCGAGCGGCTCGGGCGCGATGAAGTAACTGGAGATGACCAGCAGCGGCGCGACGAACAGCGCGATCTGGATGCAGCTCCCGAGCGCTATCCCGACCGATAAATCCATCTTGTTTTTCCGCGCCATCGCGACGGCCGACCCGCTCTCGGCCGCGCCCCCCACCACGGCCAGCAGCACTATCCCGATGAAGATGTCCGACATCCCCAGCGCCTTGCCCGTGCCCTCGGCCGCGCCCACCAGAATCTCGCTCATCCACGCTGCGAGCGCGGACGCGCCGAGCAGGCTCAGGACGGCGCGCGTCAGACTCCACCTCTCCTCTTCATGGCCCGTCGCCTCTTCGCTTTCCACGCTGGCGAAAGTGCCCTGGTGCGTCTTCAGCGAGAAGAGGACGTAAAGCCCGTAGGCGACGAGCAGCAAGCCGGCGATGCCTACGTTCAGCATCCGCTCCTGCCGGATCATGCCCTGCGGCGCGACGTAGCGGCTGAACGCGCTCGGCACGGCCATGCTGACGGCCGCCACAAACATCATCGTGCTGTAGGCGCGCGTGGCCGACGGGTTGAAACGCTGCGTGTGATGGCGCAGTCCGCCTAAGAGGAAGGCCACGCCGAGCGCCAGCAGCAGGTTGGCGAGGATGGCCCCGACCAGCGACGCACGCACCATCCCCAGGTAGCCAGCCTTCAAAGCCACCAGCGAGATAATCAACTCCGGCGCGTTGCCGAAGGTCGCGTTCAGCAGTCCGCCCAGGGCGTCGCCCGTCCGCATCGCAATCTGTTCGGTCGCGCGCACGATCAGGGCCGCGATGGGCAGGATTGAGAGCGCCGCCGAAAAGAAGATGACGGGGGCGGGGACCGCGCCGCCGCCGCGTTCCAGGGCCACCGTGAGCGGGATGAAGATGAGCAGCCAGTTGACAGGACTCCGCAGGAACCTGCCGAGCGGCGCTTCGATTGGTTGTGTGGCAGCGTGACTCATTTCGCGCGCCCCCTACGTGGGAAGGACTTTGCTGAGCCAGAGCGCGACGACGACGGTCGTGACCACCGCCACCAGCCCCGGCAGCATGAAACTGTGGTTGAGCAGGTACTTCCCGATCACGGTCGTCCCCGTCTGGTCGAACGAGACGGCGGCGATCAGCGTCCCGTAAGTCGGCAGGAAGAAGACGCCGTTGGCGGCCGGGTAGGCGGCAATCAGCAAAGCTGCGGGGAGATTTAAGGCCAGGCCGACGGGTATCAGGATGGCGACCGTCGCGGCCTGGCTGAAGAGCAGGCTCGACAGAATGAACATCCCGGCGGCGAAGGCCCACGGGTAGGACCGTATGAGGTCCGAGATGCCGCCGACGATGAAAGGCCGGTTGCCCTCGAAGAAGGACGAGCCGAGCCACGAGACGCCCACGATGCAGATGACGGCGGTGATTCCGCTGCGCATGATGGTCCCCTTGAGCGCGGCCTCGGGCGAGGCGCGGAAGAGAATCATCGTCAGCCCGGCGACGGCCAGCATGACAATCATGATGGCCCTCCCCATCTCCACCTGATCCGTGTCCGGCCCACCGCCGGGGACGACCTGATACGCCGGGCGCAGGTTCGGGAAGATGCCGATCAGCACCACGAGGACGATGCCCGTGAGAAAGAGGGCCGTCGAGCCGCGCGCGTTCATCAACTCTTTTCGCGGCATCAACGGCAACGCTTCCGGTGGCTTGACCGCGCCGTCCGCGAGACGCTGCCGGTACTCCTCGTCCTCGCTCAGCCGCTTGCCCCGCCACGCGACGGACAACGCGCCGACGAGGACGCCGAGGAAGGTGGACGGGATGGTGATCGCCAGGAGGCGCGGGAGCGAGACGCCTTGCGCCGCGAGCAATCCGATCATCGCCACCGTCGCCGCCGAAATCGGCGAGGCGACGACGCCCTGGAAGCCCGCGATGACGCTGATTGACAGCGGCCTTTCGGGCCGGACGTTGCCTTTCCGGGAGACCTCTGCGATGACCGGCAAGAGCGCGTAGATGACGTGCGTCGTGCCCGAAGCCAGGACCAGCACGTAGGTCACGACCGGCGCGACGAAAGTGATGTATTGCGGGCGGCGGCGCATGACTCTTTCGGCGACCGACACCAGGTAGTCCAACCCCCCTGCGGCCTGCATCGTGGCGAGCGCGGTGATGACCGCGACGATCATCCCGAGGACGGTCTGCGGCGGCGCGCCGGGCGGCAGCGCGAAGATGAAGACGAAGGCGGCGAGGCCGATGCCAGAGACGGTGCCGAGCGCCATCCCGCCGAGCCGCGCGCCGACGACGATGCAGGCCAGAAGGATGCCGAGTTCGATCCAGACCATCGCTTGAGTAGCTCCCGCCCGCGCCGGTCAGTAGGTGTAGAATAAGTTCTGGATTTCGGGTGCCGGGCGCTGCTTGAGTAACGCCAGCGACAGCAGAATCCGCGCCTTCTGAGGGTTGAGCTCGTCGGAGGCGATGAAGCCCAACTCGTCGTCGTTCACCTCCACGTTGCGCCCGACCGCGCCGGTCGCGACGCGGCTGCTCCTGACGACCACCACCCCCTTCTTAACCGCCCTGGCCGCGGCTTCCAGCGAAGCCTTGTTCATGTTGCCGTTGCCCACGCCGGCGATGACGATGCCCTTCGCGCCGCTCGCCGCGGAGGCGTCAATCAAGCCGGGGTCCATGTCGGCGCAGGCGAAGATGATGTCTACGCGCGGCAATTTGGTGGCGCTCGCCACGTCGAACTCGCTCGCCGTGGTGTGCTTCCAGGCGGGGCTGTTGTAGAAATCGTTCTTGCCGTAACTGGCGACGCCGACGACGCCGCGCAGCGGGGACATGAAGGTCTGGACGGCCGTCGTGCTCGTCTTGGTCAGCGAGTGGGCCGCGTGTATCCAGTCGTTCATCACGACCAGCACGCCCCGGCCCCCGGCTTTCGGGTCAACGGCCACGCCGACGGCGTTGTAAAGGTTCAACGGCCCGTCGGCGCTGACCGCCGTCGAGGGACGCATCGAACCCACCATCACCACGGGCTTGTCGCTTTTGACCACGAGGTTGAGGAAGAAGGCCGTCTCCTCCATCGTGTCCGTGCCGTGCGTGACGACGATGCCGTCCACGTCGTCGCGGGCCGCCAGTTCGTTGATGCGCTTGGCGAGGGCGAGCATGATGTCAAACGACATGTCCTGCGACCCGACGTTGGAAACCTGCTCGCCCTTGACGTTGGCTAAATCTTTGACGCCGGGGACGGCGGCGAGCATCGCGTCAATGGTCACAGCGCCGGACGTGTAGCCGGCCTGCGTTCCGCTCGCGGCGGCCCCGGCGATGGTCCCGCCGGTGGCGAGAATCACGACGTTCGGCTTCTTCGCCTGCGCGCTCAGTTGTGGCGCGCACACGACGGCGAGAATGAACAGAAGAACTAATCTGGCTTTGTCTGGTTTCATGTTGTGCCTCTCTTTCATTCGAGTGAATGAAGGCGCGTTGACCGCCCGGCTTAAACTCACAGTCCGACCTGTCAATATGCCTTGAGCCCTTTGCCTCGAAACTGCTCGCAGGCGCGTTCGACCGCATCAATCGTCGGAGGCTCCAGTTGCGCGAGCGTGTAGTCCAGGCCGAGCTTCTTCCATTTGAATTGCCCCAGCTGGTGAAAGGGCAACACGTCCACGCGCTCGACGTTGCCCAGGTCGCCGACGAATTCGGCCAGGTGCGCGATGTCCGCAGGGTCGTCGGTCAGGCCAGGCACGAAGACGTAGCGCAGCCAGACGGGCCGCCTGCGCTCGGCCAGGCGGCGCGCGAAATAGAGCACGGGGCCGATCTCCTTCCCGGTCAGGCGGCGGTGGCGCTCCGCGTCCCAGCCCTTAATGTCGAGCAGCACGAGGTCTATCCTCTCCAGCTCCTCGTCGGTCAGCCGGTCGCCTAAATACCCGTTAGTGTCGAGCGCCGTGTGGATGCCCATCGCCTGCGCGGCGGCAAAGAGGCGGACGGCGAAGCGGTCCTGCATCAGTGGCTCGCCGCCGCTCAGAGTGAACCCGCCCGCCATCACCTTCAGCCCGTGGCGGTACTGGCCGAGCGCCTCTGTTGCCCGCTCTAAACTGACGGGGATGCCGTTCATCATGTTCCACGTGTCCGGGTTGTGGCAGTAGAGACAGCGGAACTGGCAGCCGGCAGTCCACCCGACGACGCGCACGCCGGGACCGTCAACGGCCGAGCCCGTGGTGAACGAATGAAGGAAGCCCATCTCGCCGCTGACGAGCGCCTTCTTGACGGCCGACTCCGGCACGCCACGGCCCTGATCCACGCGCAACTCGAAAGGGCTGTGCGCCTCAAGCCGCGCTGTCCGTACCGTCTGCTCTGCGCTCATACGGTCGCCTGCTCCCCGTGGAAAGTGCGGCTGATGACATCCATCTGCTGCTCGCGCGTCAGCCGCACGAAGTGCACGGCGTAACCGGAGACGCGAATCGTCAGGTGCGGGTAGTTCTCCGGGTGCTCCATCGCGTCCACCAGCGTCTCTCGGTTCAGTACGTTGACGTTCATGTGGAAGCCCGTCGAGCCGAAGTACGCGTCGAGCATGCCGCGCAGGTTGGTGACGCGGTCTTCCATGACCCGCCCCAGACCTTCCGGGAGCAGCGAGGCCGTCAGCGAGATGCCGTCGGCCGCGTCGCGGAAAGGAATCTTGGCGACCGACGCGCCCGCGGCGTGTATGCCGCGACTGTCGCGCCCGTGCATGGGGTTAGCGCCCGGCGCGAACGGCTCCCCGAGCCTCCGCCCGTCCGGGGTGTTGCCGGTGCTCTTGCCATAGACGACGTTCGAGGTGATGGTCAGGATTGACTGCGTGTGCGTGGCGTCGCGATAGGTGGGATACTTCCTGAGCTTGCCCATGAAGGTCGAGACGAGCCACGCGGCGAGGTGGTCAACCCGGTTGTCGTTGTTGCCGAACTGAGGGAAGTCGCCTTCCGTTTGATAGTCCGTGACCAGCCCCGTCTCGTCGCGGACGACCCGCACACGCGCGTGGCGTATCGCCGAGAGGCTGTCGGCCACGACCGACATGCCCGCCATGCCGAAGGCCATCGTCCTCAATGGACTGTAGTCGTGCAGCGCCATCTCGACCCGCTCGTAGGCGTACTTGTCGTGCATGTAGTGGATGACGTTCATGGCGTTGACGTAGACGCCCGCGAGCCACTCCATCATGCGCTCGAACCTGCCCACCACGTCGTCGAAGTCCAGATACTCGCCCTCGACCGCGCCGAGGGCCGGGCCGATTTGCTTCCCTGTGATTTCGTCGCGGCCCCCGTTGATGGCGTAGAGGAGACACTTGGCGAGGTTGGCCCGCGCGCCGAAGAACTGCATCTGCTTGCCGACGCGCATGGGGGAGACGCAGCAGGCGATGGCCCCGTCGTCGCCCAGAGAGCCGCGCATGATCTCGTCCGATTCGAACTGGATGGAACTCGTGTCTATCGCCACCCGCGAGGCGAAAGAGCGGAACCCGTCGGGCAGGCGCGGGCTGTACCAGATGGTCAGGTTCGGCTCAGGCGCGGGGCCGAGGTTGTAGAGCGTCTGGAGAAAGCGGAAGCTCGTCTTCGTCACCAGCGGCCGCCCGTCGTCCCCCATGCCAGCGATTGACTCCGTGACCCAGGTCGGGTCGCCCGCGAACAGCTCGTCATACTCCGGGGTCCGTAGAAAGCGGACGATGCGCAGCTTGATGACGAAGTCGTCAACAATCTCCTGCGCCTGTTCTTCCGAAATCACCCCTTCGCCCAGGTCGCGCGCGAAGTAGATGTCCAGGAAGGTCGAGGTGCGGCCGAGCGACATCGCCGCGCCGTTCTGCTCTTTGACCGCCGCGAGGTATCCGAAGTAGAGCCACTGCACGGCCTCGCGCGCGTTGCGCGCCGGGGCCGAGATGTCGAACCCGTAAGCGGCGGCCATCTGCTGTAGCTCGTGAAGCGCGCGAAGCTGCTCACCGAGTTCCTCGCGGTCGCGGATGATCTCGTCCGTTGACATGGCCGCGTCCAGGCCGCGCTTCTCCTCCTGCTTCTGAGTGATGAGCCGCGCGACGCCGTAGAGGGCCACGCGGCGGTAATCGCCGATGATGCGGCCGCGCCCGTAAGCGTCCGGCAGCCCCGTCAGAATGTGCGAGCTGCGACACCGCCTGATGTCCTCCGTGTAGGCGTCGAAGACGGCGTCGTTGTGCGTCTTGCGGTACTTCGTGAACGTCTCCACCACGTGAGGGTCGGGCTTGTAGCCGTAGGTCTTGAGCGCGCTCAAGACCATACGGAACCCTCCGTTCGGCATGATGGCGCGCTTCAAGGGCGCTTCGGTTTGCAGGCCGACGATGACTTCCGATTCCCTGTCAATGTAGCCGGGGCCGTGCGCGGTGATGGAGCTGGGAACCTGCGAGACATCCAGCACCCCGCGCTTCCGCTCTTCGACGAAGAGTTCGCCCAGCCGCCCCCAGAGCTTTTTGGTCCGCTCGGTCGCGGGCGCGAGGAAAGAGCCGTCGCCCTCGTAAGGATCATAATTCCGCTGTATGAAGTCGCGGACATTAATCTCCTTCTGCCAAAGCCCCGGATGGAAGCCTTCCCACGCGGCGTTCACTTTCTCGCCGGCAATCTTTTCGGGAATAGTAGTAGCCATCGAACGCTCTCCTCGCTTTCGTCAGTTCACGATCTCAATCCGAGCAAGTCGCCCGTGTGCCGGGCTATCATCAATTCCTCGTTGGTCGGAATCACCCACGCCGAGACTTTGCTGTGGGGCGTGGAGATTCGCGGACCCCGGTTGTCATTCGCCTCCGCGTCGAGCTCGACGCCCAGCCAGCGCGAAGCCTCGCAGATTCTGCGGCGTATCTCGGGTGAGTTCTCGCCTATCCCGGCAGTGAAGACCAGCGCGTCCACGCCGCCCAGCACCGCGGCCAGCGCGCCGACCTCCCTGGCGGCGCGGTAGACGAAGTAGTCCACCGCGAGACGCGCTTCCGGCTCGTCACGGCCGAGGAGGTCGCGCATGTCGTTGCTGATGCCTGAAATCCCGAGCAGCCCGGACTTCCTGTAGAGAATCGTCTCCACGTCTTTCGCGGAGAGCTTGAGGTTCTGAAAAAGGTGTAGGACGACGCCGGGGTCGAGCGCGCCCGGCCGCGTCCCCATGCAGAGCCCGTCGAGCGCCGTGAAGCCGAGCGTGCTGTCCACGCTTTTCCCTTCCTTCAGGGCGCACAGACTCGCGCCGCTCCCCAGGTGGGCGACGATGACGCGCCCTCCGGCAAGCTCAGGCGCTTGCACCTCCAGGACGGAAGCGATGTACTCGTAAGAGAGGCCGTGGAAGCCGTACCGCTGGAGGCCGGACTGACGCAGGTCGCGCGGAAGGGGGATCAATTCCGCGACCGGCGGCTGGCCGCGGTGGAAGCTCGTGTCGAAGCAGGCGACCTGCGGAACTTGAGGCAGCCGCTCGAAGACAGCCTCTATGGCCGCCAGGTTGTAAGGCTGGTGCAGCGGGGCGAGCGGAATCAACTCTTGAAGTTCAGTCAGGACTTGCCGGGTCACGACGGTCGGGCCTGTGAAGCGCGCGCCGCCGTGAACGACGCGGTGGCCGACACCCAGCACTCGCGAGCCGCCGTACTCGGAGCGGAGCCAACCGGCGAGGACGGCGACGGCGTTACGCCCGTCGCGGACCCACGGCTCCAGTCTCTTGTTGACGAGGCTTTTGCCGCCTTCGTCTTTGGCGGACAGGCGCGGCGATGTCCCTATGCCTTCAATCTGGCCCCGCGCTGCGAGCCGCCATCTTTCTCCCTCCGGCCGCTGGAAGACGCAGAACTTCAGGCTGGATGACCCGGCGTTCAAGACCAGAGCATAGGCTTCCATAACATACCTCTCTCGACGGCCCTCTCGCGCCGCGCGTGAGCCACCAGCACGGCGACCGCGCAACTGGCAATCCGCGACCGCACGCTGTCGGCCCTGCTTGTCAGAATCACAGGAACTCTCGCTCCTAAAACCAATCCCGCGCTGTCGGCGTTGGCGAGAAAGCTGAGCTGCTTGGCGAGGATGTTTCCGGCTTCGAGGTCGGGCGCAAGCAGTATGTCCGGGTCGCCCGCCACGTCTGAAGCGATGCCCTTCGTCACAGCCGCTTCTTTACTGATGGCATTGTCGAAGGCCAGCGGGCCATCAAGGATGCCGCCCCTAATCTGTCCCCGCTCACCCATCTTGCAAAGCGCGGCGGCATCTATGGTCGCGGGCATCTTCGAGGTGACGGTTTCCACCGCAGCGAGAATGGCGACTTTCGGTTTTTCAAGGCCGAGCGAGACGCAGAGGTCTATGGCGTTCTGGCAGATGTCCACCTTATCTTCGAGTGTGGGAGCAATATTAATCGCGCCATCGGTGACGACGAGCACCTTGTGATAGGTGGGGACATCCATGACGAAGACGTGGCTGATGCGGCGAGCGGTGCGCAAGCCTACGTCGCGCGCGACGACCGCCGACATCAGCTCGTCCGTGTGCAGGCTGCCCTTCATCAGTATTTCGGCCTTGCCTTCTCTGACGAGTTCCACGGCCTTGGCCGCCGCAGCATGGCTGTCAGGTACATCTATGATTTGCAGATCGCCGAGATCAATCCCGGCTGATGCTGAAGTCTCTTCTATCCACGCAGAGGGGCC
>DATFCB010000661.1:0-3211 GCA_035253525.1 Pyrinomonadaceae bacterium
GCCGGTTACTACGGCGGCTGGGTCGATCGTTTTGTGTCCGGTTACGTCTTCAACGTCTTCCTGGCTTTCCCCGGACTGCTGCTGGCAATCGCGCTCGTCGCATTCTTAGGCAAGGGGCTCGACAAGCTGATCCTGGCGCTCTGCATCATCGGGTGGGTCGGCTACGCGCGGCTGATTCGCGGACAGGTGCTGAAGGTGCGCGAGTATGATTTTGTGCAGGCGGCGCGGGCGCTCGGCGCGGGCGACCTGCGCATAATGGTCCGGCACATCCTGCCGAACGCCATTCAGCCGCTCATCGTGCAGGCGAGCCTCGGCATGGCGGGCGCGGTGCTCTCGGAAGCGTCGCTCTCCTTCCTCGGCCTTGGCGTGCAGGAGCCCTACCCGTCCTGGGGCAAGATGATTGACGACGCGCGCGGGTTTGAGACGGCCCCGCACGCGCTCCTCTTCCCGGCCATCTTCATCGCGCTCACCGTGCTGGCCTTCAACTTCATAGGCGACGGGCTGCGCGAATACCTTGACCCCAGACAACGGAAAAGATGACTGCCCAACTCCCTCCCGTCATCTCGATTGACCGCCTCTCGAAAACCTACCCGCAGCCACTCGCGCGCCTCAAGGAACTCTTTTTCCGCCGCCCCGCGAAGCCCCCTGTGCGCGCGCTCGCGGAAGTCTCATTTGAAGTGCGCGCAGGCGAAATCTTCGGCCTCATAGGGCGCAACGGCGCGGGCAAGACGACGCTGACGAAGGTCATCGCCACGCTCGTGCAGCCGACCAACGGCACGGTCACGGTCAACGGCTTCGACAGCGTGCGCGACGACGAGCGCGTGCGCGCTCAAGTAGGATTGGCGACCGCCGAGGAGCGCAGCTTCTACTGGCGTCTGACCGTCGAGCAGAACCTGATGTTCTTCGCGCGGCTTTACGGCCTGAGCGACGCGGCGGCGCGGCGGCGCGTCATCGAACTGGTCCGACAGTTTGAATTGAAGGAACTCGTCGCGCGCCGCTTCGGCGAGCTTTCGACGGGCAACAAGCAGCGGATGGCGTTCGCGCGTGCGCTGCTGCCGCGTCCGCCCGTGCTGCTGCTGGACGAGCCGACGCGCTCGCTCGACCCCTTGGCGGCGGCGCGCATGCGCGCGCTCATCCAATCGCTCGCGGGCGGGGACCCGCCCGTCACCGTGCTCCTGACCTCGCACAACCTGGCCGAAGTCGCGGAACTCTGCGCGCGCGTCGCCGTCATCAGCCGCGGGCGGATTCGCGCGATAGATACTCCGAAGCGTTTGCGCGCCACGCACAGGCAGACCGAGCGCGTCGAGTTGAGCGTCCGCGGTATCGCGCGCGAGCGCGCCCTGGACTTGCTCGCCGCGTCGGTTGACGAGTTGGAAATCAAAGAGGACGGCGCAACGCTCCACATCGCCTTCACGCGCGAGAGCGGCGACCGCCAACTCGACGCGGCCGTGCGCGCCTTGCAGGAGAACGGCGCGATTCTTCTCTCCTTCGACTCCGAGCGCGCGACGCTCCTGGATGTGCTGGAAAGTTACGAGCGCGAGCAGGAGGAGACAGAGGAGCAGTGATTTTCTTTGCGTCTTTGCGCCTTTGCGTGAAAATTAGTCTCACACAAAGGCGCAAAGACGCAAAGGGGTTGAGTCGGTGAGTCAGTTGAGTTCTGATGTTTAAAGCCTTCACACTTTTCCTGCGCCGCGTGCGCGCCTTCGTGGCGCGCGACTTTCAGCTGGCGGTCAGTTATCGCGTGGAGTTTTTCATGCGCATCCTGACGATCCTCCTGGTCGTCACGACCTTCTACTTCATCTCCCGAATCTTCGCCGGGAGCGCGACCGATTTCTCGCAGTGGCGCGACCCGCTGGCCGCGTGGATAACGGGGCTCGCCGTGCTCAACTATTTCATGACGGGGTTTTCGAGTCTCGCGACCGCCATCCGCAACGAGCAGATGCAGGGGACGCTCGAAAGCGTCCTGCTCTCGCCCATCAGCGTCCCGACGGTCGTCGTCGCAAGCTCAGGCTGGGACTTGCTGCTGGCGACGTTTCATTCCTCGCTCTACTTCATCTTCGGCTGGCTCTTCTTCGGCGTAGAGTTCCGTGGGAATTTACTGCTCGCGCTCGTCTTCCTGTTTTTGACGACGCTCGTGCTGGCCTGCTTCGGCATTCTCTCGGCGAGTTTCGCGATGGTCTTCAAGCGCGGCGACCCGTTCGCGCTCCTGCTCGGCACAGGCTCGGCACTCTTCTCCGGCGTCTTCTTCCCGACGCAGCTTCTCGGTTCTGGTTTTGGCACAGTCTCGCGCTTCCTCCCCCCGACCTACGGCCTCGACGGCATCCGCCGCGTGCTCATCGAAGGTCAGGGGTTGGCACAGGTGAGCGAGCCACTCATCACGCTCTTCGTCTTCCTCATCGTCCTCCTTCCCTTCTCGCTCTGGGTCTTCTCGCGCGCCGTCCGCCGTGCCAAGCGCGAAGGGAGTCTGATTCAGTATTGAAGGCGAATTCGAGATAATCTCAACAAACCTGAGTAGCAGGTCAGTTCGGCAAAGCAATTCCAATCTTCCTCTCCTGCGCAGGCCGCCCGATGAAATGCTTTGTGCCAAAACGACATTGACATTTAGAGACCGGTAACTCGGACAATTATCAGTTCTCGTTAGATTTGAAATTGACTCACTACCCAAACTTGATGGTGTTTGACATTGGCTTCCTGCGCGCATATTTTCTTAACGCCCGACAATTCTGCCCATGTTGACGAGCGCCTTGCGTTGTTAGCCTCATGTCGTTTCAAAGTTTGCTCTACGCCGGCTGGTCCGCTCAGCCGCACGGAGGAGATCACTATGTCCCTGAAGAAGCTCACAGGCTCCCTGGCAGTCATGCTGCTCCTGGCCTCGATGGCTACGGCTCAGGAAAACATTGACACGCTGATTGAGAGCGAGTTGCCCGCTCTCGTCACGACTTATAAGTCGCTGCACGCCAGCCCCGAACTGTCTTACGCGGAAGAGAAGACGGCCGCTTTCCTGGCCCAGGAACTCCGCTCGCTCGGGTTTACGGTGACTGAGCGCATAGGCAAGTACGACCAGCCGGGGCTGGTCAGTTACGGCCTGGTCGCCGTGCTCAAGAACGGGGACGGGCCGACCGTCTGGGTCCGCTCCGACCTTGACGGCCTTCCCGTGACGGAGGAGACGGGGCTACCATACGCCAGCCACGTGAAAGTGAAGGGGTCGAGC
>DATFCB010000662.1:0-2038 GCA_035253525.1 Pyrinomonadaceae bacterium
CTGCGCGATCACGGCCGCGAGCGCGACGAGTCCGAGGCGTCGGACCCACGCGCGCTTTTCGCGCCGCCAGAGCCAGATATTAAGAATGATGACGAGAATCCCGACCGAGGTGGCGACCATCCGGTGGCCGTGCTCCCAGAAGAGATTGCCGACCATCTCGGGAAAGACCTGCCCGTTCGAGAGCGGCCAGTCTTTCGTCGCCAGCCCCGCGTCGTGGCTCGTGACGAGCGCGCCCGCGACTATCAGAAACAGAGTCGCGCCCGTCACGAACAACGTGAAGCGATGTATACCCTTGCTCATAAAAGAGTGATAAGTGACAAGTGATAAGTGATAAGCAAGACGAATTCTAACTCGTCACTCGTCACTTGTCACTGCCTTCTCAGTGTCTCCCCAGCATGGGGATTTCGATGGCGGGCATCACCTGAAGCGAGTTGCCCTGCGTGCCTAAGGCCATCGCGCTCGCGTCGAACGTGAAGTCAGACGTGGCGGCACCCTTGGCCGGGACGGTGACCTGCGCGGTCTTCTCCGTCGGGCCTTTCTCGTGCCAGGCGACGACCGTGTAAGTGCCCGGCGGCACGCCCTTGATTTCGTAGGAACCGTCTTCCTTGGTGACGGCGTAGAACGGGTGTTTGACGACACCGATGTAAGCCTTCATCCAGGGGTGCTGGTTGCACTTGATGGGGACTAGAATCTCGGAGCGCTTGAAGGTCTTAGTGATGGGACCCGCGCCGTTCGGCTGCGACTCGTTCCACTCTTCGTTGCCGCCGCCGGACTTCGGAAGCGCGTGGATGTTGTGCCCCGTCGGGTCCGAGTTGGTGACCTTCAGCTTCTGGTTGGGCTGCATGCCGAGGACGTGCGGGATGTAGTGGCAGCCTTTCTGGTCGAGCACGACTTCCGCGCCGGGCGTATCGAAGCTGAAGTCGGCAATCTTCTTGCCGTCGGCGGTCGTCCCCTCTTTGATGTAGACGAAGACGTTCGCCAGCTTGCCGTCCTTGGCGACCACCGTTTCCGTTTGCGGGTTGGGGTTGTTCGTCTTGCAGTTGGCGTCCTGCCCCATGTCAATCGGCTGCGGCGCGGGTGCCTCGCCGTTCAAACTAATCTTGCCCGTAACGGAGCCCTCGTCGCCTTTGGGTGCCCACTTCGCGGCCCCGCTGCTGGTCTCTTCCTTGGGGCCTTCTTCCTTGCTGCCGCCGCAAGCGCCGAGGGCCGCGAGCGACGCCATCACACAGATCGCAAGCCAGAGGCGTGCGCGTTTCTTCAACATACTTTCTTCCTCCAACGTAAGATGAATTCCAGATTACCGACCTACAAAACAGGGAGACTTCCGTAAAAAACTTTTAAGTCCGGCGAACAGCCACGACGCGCCGAGAGCCCGGAGAGCGGGCACGACGCGCACGAACCTTTGCGCGGACGCTCGCGTGGCTGTTCAGACGCGCGGCCCCACGTTTCACGCGCCGCGCGTGCGCCGTTGACGGCGACGGTGGCTGCGCGGTCGGCGCGGGCGACGTGCCGCCAGTGGCCGCGGGCGAGCCGGCCGTCAGGCGACGCTGCTCGTCAGGCGTCAGTTGGAACATGTAGCGCACGAGCAGTTCAGCGTGGTCGCGGTGATAGTTATTGAATGCTTCGGGCGTCGGGCCGTTGAAGACCATCCGAGCGCCCTCCTTCTTGAAGAGGCCCGAAGGCATCGCCGTGCCGGGGCTTATCTGCTGCGGGTCGAGCAGCCAGCGATAAGTCCACTTAGGCTTCAGGCGCTCGCTCGCCAGGAGGAAGTTGGGCGCGGACGCTGTCCTGTCGTGCGTGGGATCGCCCGTGATGTGACACTTCAAGCAGGGCGCGCCCTGCGACGTAAAGAGAGCGCGCGCCAGCATCTTCTCATCTTCCCTCAGAGGTTCGAGCGGCTCGCGTATGTACGGCTCCTGCTGCGCCGAGACGGCCATGAAGAAGCGCACGAGGAGGCGCAGCTCGTTCGGCGAGAAGTTGAACGTCGGCATGCGCGCGCGCAGGTAGACCCTCACGCCGTTGCGGTCGGCGCCCGGCT
>DATFCB010000663.1:0-7921 GCA_035253525.1 Pyrinomonadaceae bacterium
CGTAGAAGACTTCCGTGTAATAACGATCCTCCTCCATGGCCTTGCGCAGGTGGCGCGCGGCCATGCGGTCGCGTTGCAACTGGTAATAGACGCACCCCAGGACGTAATGAGCTTCGGCCGAAGCACGCACCGCCGTGGCGCGCTTGAACTCCTTGAGCGCTT
This sequence comes from Pyrinomonadaceae bacterium, assembly GCA_035253525.1. Lineage (GTDB taxonomy): Bacteria > Acidobacteriota > Blastocatellia > Pyrinomonadales > Pyrinomonadaceae > QHXM01. The sequence goes on from DATFCB010000663.1 coordinate 163, forward strand.
CCTTCCACTTCCCTTCGGCCGCGAGCAGCCGGCCCAGGCCGTAATGCGCGGCGAAAGACGCGCCCGCGCGGCGAACCGACTCGCGCAGCAACTTCCTGGCGCGCGCCGCGTCTCCTGCGTCGCCGCAGGCCAGGCCGAGCAGCAGACGCGCCTTCTCGTTCTTAGGGTCCGCAGCCACGGCCCGCTCAAGGTAAGCAAGCGCGAGCGCGTTCTTGCCCGCCTCGAAAAAGTGCTCGCCGAGAAAGGCGTGGAGCGGCGCGTTAGTCGGGTGGAGCGTGGCCGCACGCTCAAGCTTGCGCGCGCCCTGCGCGGCATCTTTCAGGGCGAACAGGCCGAAGCCCTCCTGGACTTCGCTCTCGAAGGCGACGGCTTCGGTCCCCTTGTAGGCCGCGAGGACTTTGTGACGCAGCTTCTCGCGCCGCGCCGCGGACTCTTGTTCCGCGGTGTCCTTCTGGCAGCGCTCGCGCCACAGCCTGTTGAGGCGTGCCGCGTCGAGGACGTTGGTCTCGGCCAGGACCGTGATGAGCGTGTCAATCAGCGCGTGATCGAAGTAAGCGTTCTTCGCCTGCCTGAGCAGCAGGTCGAGCGTTTGTTCGAGCTTGTCGGTCAAACGCATGAGCCTGTTTTCGAGCGCGGAGATGCGCTCCAGCAGGTGCTCCTCGTGCGTGGCCGCCAGCCCCCCCTCCTCGAAACGCGCCGCCGGCGGCTCGACCACCAACATCAGACGCGTCCCGCACCGCCCACACAACTCCTGCCCCAGCGGATTCGCCGCCAGACATTTTTGGCAATAGTGGGAAACGGTTCTCATAAGTGATAAGTGATAAGTGATGAGTGATAAGTGATAAGACAAAGCATTTAACTTATCACTTATCACTTATCACTTATCACTAATATTCATAAAACCCGCGGCCCGTTTTTCGGCCGAGCCAGCCGGCGTCAACGTAGCGTTTGAGCAGGGGGCAGGGGCGATATTTCGGGTCGCCCAGGCCGTCGTGCAGGACGTTCAAGATAGCCAGGCAAACGTCCAGGCCGATGAAGTCCGCGAGCGTGAGCGGCCCCATAGGGTGATTCATCCCCAGCTTCATGATGCCGTCAATGCTCTCGCGGGTGGCTACATTTTCGTAGAGCGCGAAGATGGCCTCGTTAATCATGGGCATCAGCACTCGGTTCGAGACGAAGCCGGGCATGTCGTTGCATTCGAGCGGCGTCTTGTCGAGTTTGAGCGTCAGGTCGTGAACAGCCCTGTGAGTCTCGTCCGCCGTGGCGATGCCGCGTATGATCTCCACGAGCTTCATCACGGGCACGGGATTCATAAAGTGCATCCCTATGACTTTCTCAGGCCGTCGCGTCGCCGCGCCGAGTTTTGTAATCGAGATTGACGAAGTGTTCGAGGCGAGAATCGCTTCGGGCCTTGTGATTTCGTCCAACTGACGAAAGAGATCCGTCTTGACCTTGACATCCTCCGTCACGGCTTCGACGACGAGGTCCGCCTCGCTCAACTCCTCCAACGCGGTCACGGTTCGGATGCGATTGATGATAGCGCGCTTCTCTTCCTCCTTGAGCCGCTCTTTGTCCACGTCGCGTTGCAGGCTCTTGTCAACGACGGCCATCCCGCGCTGCAAGAATTCTTCCGTCACGTCGCGCAGAACAACACGGAACCCTGCGCGCGCGGCCACCTGCGCGATGCCGTTACCCATCGTGCCCGCGCCGACCACACCTATCGTCTCGATTGAAAGATTCTCCGCCAACGCTTTCCCTCACCTCATCATCTCTCGACGGCCATCGCCACGGCGTTGCCGCCACCCAGGCAGAGCGCGGCCAGGCCGCGATGCACGCCTCTCCGCTTCATCTCATAAAGCATCGTCGTCAGCAGGCGCGAGCCGGACTGGCCTATCGCGTGGCCGAGCGCGACCGCGCCGCCGTTGACGTTGACCTTGTCCGGGTCCAGGTCCAGTTCCCTGATGATGGCGACGGCCTGCACGGCAAAGGCTTCGTTCAACTCTATCAAGTCAACCTCGTTCAGCGACCAGCCCGCCTTCCTCAGAACTTTGCGAATCGCCTCGACGGGAGCCATCATCACCAGCTCCGGCTCTATGCCCGAGGTCGCCTGCGCGGCGATGCGCGCCATCGGCTCGACGCCAAGCGCGCGTGCGCGCTCTTCGGAGGTGACGACCAAAGCGGACGCGCCGTCGTTGACGCCCGGAGCGTTGCCCGCCGTCACCGTCCCGCCCTCCTTCTTGAAAGCAGGCTTGAGTTTCGCCAACGCATCGAGCGACGTGTCCTCGCGCACCGTCTCGTCAACTTCGAGCACGATTGGCGCGCCCTTCTTCTGCGGAATCTCCACGGACAAAATCTCGTCCTTAAACTTTCCCGCTTTGATTGCGGCCGCGGCCTTGCGGTGCGAGTTCAAGGCGTACTCGTCCTGCTCCTCGCGCGTGACGTGGTAGCGCGTCGCCACGACCTCGCCCGTGTTGCCCATGTGGTAATTCTCGAACGCGCACCACAGGCCGTCGTTAATCATCGCGTCCACCAGCACGCCGTTGCCCAGCCGATAGCCCTCGCGCGCTTTCGGAATCAGATAGGGCGCGTTCGTCATGGACTCCATGCCGCCCGCGACGACTATTTCGGAATCGCCCAACTGAATCCCCTGCGCCGCCATCATCACGGATTTCAAACCCGAGCCGCAGACTTTATTAATCGTCACGGCGGAGACGCCGAACGGGATGCCGCCCTTGAGCGCCGCCTGCCGCGCCGGATTCTGGCCCAGCCCCGCCTGAATCACGCAGCCCATGATGACCTCGTCAACCTCTTCGACCGGAACCCCTGCGCGGCGGACTGACTCGCGCACGACCATCGCGCCCAGGTCGGTCGCGCTGAAGTCCTTCAACGCGCCCTGAAATTTTCCGGTCGGCGTCCGCACCGCGCTGACGATGACCGCTTCTCTTCTCTCCATGATTACTACACCTCAAAAAGACGTGAATCTTAAATCGTGAATAGAAAAACCGTTCTTCTATTTACGATTCACGATGTTCGATTTACCAATAACTATTTACCATTCACTACACCGTGTCAAGCAAACTCTTCGCGTTAAACGAGACCCTGCCATTCGTCTTGACGGCAGGGCCGGCGGGGCGTATAAGCTGGACTCATCGCCGATTTCTCACCACCCGTTAAGCCACACCCTCTGGCGCAAAGGAGAGTGCGATGAATCCTCAAGGAACGACGCTCGCCGCGAGCATTAAAAGATTTTTCCAATTGTCTCTGGTCATTCTGGCCGTCATCTTCGCGGTGCGGGTGATGCTCGTGCCGAGTACGGCCCAGTCAACGCCGGAGGAGAGAGTGTTGGAGGACACCGTCCCGAAGCACCTGCCGATTAAGGTCAAGCTGAAGAAGGAGAAAGAGAAAGCCTTCAAGGACATGAAGAACGAGAAGTGGGCGCGTGCCCTTGAGCTTGAGGTCACGAATACGGGGGACAAGCCAATCTATTCCCTCAGCTTCGTATTGGAGATGTCCGAGATAAAATACTCTGATGGGCTTCCTGCCATGCTCACGTTGCACTATGGGATGACGCACGGAACCATTAGCACTAAGCCAGGCCCGAATGATGTTCCAATCAACCCTGGCGAGACTTATGTTTTAAAGGTCATTCTCGGCGAAGTGCTAGGGTGGGAAGATACCCAACGAGAGGAGAACTTACCACAGCCGAAGAAGCTCATCCTGCTCCTTCAACATCTGTGGTATGCGGACGGGACGGGTTTTGAGGGTACTGATGGGTTTCCCATGCCCAACAAGCAAAACAAACAATCGAGTACAGGCGGTTGCTTGCCACCAAACAGGAGCCAAGCTAAAAGCCCGCGAGAGCAGCGGGCCGCACCAGGCAGTTGGGGCGAGACATTCAAGATGAATATTTTACCGGCGAGCTTTTCGCCGGTAAAATTTTTGTCCGCAGAGTCGTCACAGCCTGATTTCTTCGAGCTACTGTCACTTCCACAAGAGTGTTGCTCCGGTAGTGGGTGCTGGTTCACGTCACAATATCAGGAAGATAGTTGTTTAGGCTGTACGACTAAAGATAGATACCAGCCAGCCGTTTGTGGCGACCCAGCGGGTAGGTGCACGGTTCTCAGTTACGGCTCAGTCCTCTGTACAATTCCCGGAACAGGGGAGAAGTATCGCTGTTTGGTAGTTACGTCCACTTCCTGCGGAGGGGCGACGCCGACGCCCACGCCGACTCCGACGCCATCGCCATCCCCGACGCGGACACCCACCCCAACGCCCGAGCCCACGCCCTGTCCGCTGGACTGCGCTGACCCGAACGCCGCTTTTCCCGCCGACGAGTGTACGACTGTCTTCGGTGTCGGCTGTCCCGCTAACTACGTCAGGAACGGCAACTGCTGTTACCCCGGAACCTGCCCGTCGACCGCGACGGCAACGGCCGCGTTGACAGCGGCGCGGAACTCTTCGGCACTTTCACCGCCCAGCCCGTGTCGGACACGCCGAACGGCTTTCTCGCCCTGGCCGAGTTCGACAAGCCGCAATATGGCGGGAACTCCGACGGCGTGATTGATGGCCGCGATTCGATTTTCCAGAGCCTTCTCCTGTGGCGCGACACCAACCACAACGGCGTCTCCGAGCCGAGCGAGTTGCACACGCTCGCCGCGCTGCACGTCACGCAGTTGGAGTTGAGCTACAAGGAATCTAAACGCTCGGACGAGTACGGTAACTGGTTCCGGTATCGGGCGAAGGTGCTCGACTCGAAGCAGGGAGAGGTCGGGCGCTGGGCGTGGGATGTCTTCCTCCACCGCGCCCCTTGACGCACACTACAGCCGAACTACGAAGCCCTACGAAGAGACACGAGCAGGCACTGTTCCTGCTCCGTGCCTCTTCGTGTCTCCTGAATTTTTGCTGAGAATGAAGAGTCCCTACCACACGAAAAACCGTGATTTGATAAGCCTCGCCGCCGAGTGTTAGACTCGCCGCGCTATTTCATAAATTAACCGAAGAGTGATGACTGACGTTTTTACTTATCACTTATCACTCATCACTTATTACTTATCATGCAAGCACTCATTCTCGCGGGCGGCAAAGGCACCAGGCTCCGGCCGCTGACGGTTTACACGCCGAAGCCCGTCGTCCCCATCTGCAACCGCGCGTTCCTGCTTTACCAGATAGACACGCTGCGCCGCGCCGGGATTAAAGACATCACGCTCTCGCTCGCCTACCAGCCGCAGAAAATCGAGCAGCAGTTGGGCGACGGCTCGGCCTTCGGCGTCAACCTCAAGTACACGGTCGAGCCGCAGCCGATGGGCACGGCCGGAGCCTACAAGTACGCCGAAGATTTGATACGCGAGCCGACGGTCGTCTTCAACGGCGACATCCTCACGGACCTCGATTTGAAAGCCGTCATCCGTGAACACACGGAGCACAAGGCGACGGCGACCATCGTGCTGACGCCGGTCGAGAACCCGAGCGCCTACGGATTGGTCGAGACAAGGGCCGACGGCCACGTCGCGCGCTTTCTAGAGAAGCCGAAGCCGGAAGAGATCACCACGAACAACATCAACGCCGGGACCTACATTCTAGAGCCGCGCGTCCTCGACTACATCCCGACGGGCGAGAACCATTCCTTCGAGTACGGCCTCTTCCCGAACCTGCTCGAACGCGGCGAGGCTTTCTACGCGCACGTCCCAGCGCGCACCTACTGGATAGATATTGGCACACCCGCGCGCTACCTACAGGCGCACATGGACCTCCTGGCCGACCGCGTCGGGCGGATACACATCAAGGACCGGCGCGGGAATTTCGAGGCGGCGACGATGGCCGAGATTGACGACCTCTCGATGCTCGGCGACGACTGCGTGGTCAAGCCCGGCGCGCAGATCATCAACTCCGTGCTCGGCCCCGGCTGCTACGTGGAGGAGCGTGCGCGCGTGGAGAACTCCGTCATCTGGGCACACACGCGCATCGGCGCGGGCGCGCAAGTCACGGACGCGATTGTCGGCCGCGGCTGCCACATCGGCCGCGCGGTGACGGCGGGCGCGGGCACTGTCCTCGGCGATAAGACTTCGTTGACCGATTACTCTCAGGCCGGGGGCGCGGCGTCGTGAGCGACCGCGAGGGATTGACGCCCATACGCTTCGGCACGGACGGCTGGCGCGCGGTCATCGCGGACCAGTTCACCTTCGCCAACCTGTCGCGCGTCGCGCAAGCCTACGCCGACTATCTCAATCAACAGCTGGACGCCCAGACCGAATCACTCTTAAAACAGCTCGTCGAAGTGGGCCAGATAAGTGAACACGAGGCCCGGACAGAGATGTTCCGCAACGTCGCTCAAGGGGCGGTCAACTCAGGGACGGCCGCCGCGCGTCCGCGGCTCGTCGTCGTCGGCTACGACAGGCGCTTTCTCTCCGAAAAGTTTGCGGAGCGCGCGGCGGAAGTCCTCGCGGGCAACGGCCTGAGGGTCGCACTCTTCGACGAGGCCGTGCCGACGCCGGTCGTCTCCTGGGCCGTGAAGCTGAACGAGGCGGCGGGCGGCGTGGTCATCACGGCCTCGCACAACCCCGGCGAGTTTAACGGCTTCAAGATTAAAGCTCCGTGGGGCGGGAGCGCGTCGCCGGAGATTACGGCGGGCGTCGAATCGCTGTTAGATGCAAACGCGCCGCGACGCACGGGCGTCAGGACGACGGACGAAAGCTCGCTCCTCGAAACGGCGGTCGCGAGCTACCGCGCGCAACTCAGTTCTTACGTTGACCTGGAACGCTTGAAGGCGACGCGGCTGAAGACAATCGTTGACTCTATGTACGGCTCAGGCGGGCGCTGGGTCGAGAGTTTCCTGACAGGCGGAGAGCTTTCCGTCGAGACCATACGGGCCGAGCGCGACCCGCTGTTCGGCGGCATCAACCCCGAGCCGATTGACCGCAACTTAGGGGCGCTCAAACAGCGCGTCTACGAAACGAAGGCGAGTCTGGGGCTCGCGACCGACGGCGATGCCGACCGCCTCGGCGCGGTCAACGAGCTAGGGCAGACGATGACGATGCACGAGGTCGTGCCGCTCGTCCTCCTGCACCTGGCGCGCGGGCGCGGGATGACGGGCGGCGTGGTCCGCACCTTCTCCCAGTCAATTCTCACCAAACGCATTGCCGAGGCGCACAACCTGAAACTCTACGACACGCCCATCGGCTTCAAGTACATCGCGGACCTGATGCTCAGGGAAGACATCCTCATCGGCGCGGAAGAGTCCGGCGGCATCGGCGTCGTTGGTCACATCCCCGAGCGCGACGGGATACTCAACTGCCTGCTCCTGCTCGAAGCCGTCATCGCTTCCGGGAAAACTCCGTCCGAGATGGTCAAGGCCATGCACAAGGAGTTCGGAGAGTTCTACTTCGACCGGCGCGACTTCCACTGCGAGGTCGCGCGCGGACAAGAATTAGTGGCACAATTCGCCGCGCGGCCCCCCGCCGAAGTCGCGGGTTATGCGGTCAGCGGCGTCGAGACGCTGGACGGGACGAAGCTGCTCTTCGACGACGAATCCTGGCTGCTCCTTCGTCAATCCGGGACCGAGCCAGTGCTTCGCGTCTACTCGGAAGCGACCTCGAAAGCAAAAGTCGAAGCCCTCTTAAACGAAGGCGCACGACTCGCGCAGCCGTAATCCTTTTGCGCCTTTGCGACTTTGCGTGAAAAAACCTAAATCACTCACGCAAAGTCGCAAAGGCGCAAAGAAGTAAGCTGACTTCTCATGCCTGAACTGCCTGAAGTCGAACTG
>DATFCB010000664.1:0-4748 GCA_035253525.1 Pyrinomonadaceae bacterium
AACCTGAAATCGTATGCTATACTTCCCGGCCTTATTTATCAGCGACTCTCGACAGTCAAATAACTACGTGCCCCTCAGGTCAGGGGTGTGGGTAGATTGTTGAGGGCGGCGCATTCGTACAACGGGTTAGCTAATGGACGAAACATTCGAAAGAGAAAAACGCGAGAACATAGGGCGTCTGGGCGAGGCGCGCGAGCTTCAGGATTTGGCCCTACAGTTCATGAGGGATTCCAGCGAGTACAAGTACACGTACAACTTCAGTTGGATGGGCCTCCCCGTCATACAGTTCCCGCAGGACATTCTGGCGATGCAGGAGATCATCTGGGAAGTCAGGCCCGACCTCATCGTCGAAACCGGCATCGCGCGCGGCGGGAGCCTCATCTTTTACGCCTCCATGCTCGAACTCCTCGGCGGCGAGCGGCGTGTCCTCGGCGTAGACATAGACATCCGCCCGCACAACCGCGCGGCCATCGAGGGCCACCCGATGAGCGGGCGCATTGACATGATTCAGGGTTCGTCAACCGACCCTGCGACGGCCGAGCAAGTTTACGCGGCGGCGCGGGGGCGCGAGCGAGTCCTCGTCTCGCTCGACTCGAACCACACGCACGAGCACGTCTTGCGCGAGCTTGAGCTTTACTCGCCGCTAGTGAAGAGCGGCAGTTATCTGGTAGTTTTCGACACGACCATCGAAGACCAGCCCGAAGACTTCCAGCACGGCGGGCCGTGGAACAAACACAACAACCCGAAGACCGCCGTCCGGGAGTTTCTCAAAAAGAATGACCGCTTCGTGGTTGACCGTGCTATCGAAGACAAGCTCTTGATTACGGTCACACGCGAAGGCTACTTGAAGTGCGTGCGCGACTAGGCCGTGCGCGAGGGGAAAAAGGAAGATCGCATGAAGGAGCAAGACGACATGAGCCGGAGCGTTGGGATTTTGGATTGCACTCTGCGGGACGGGAGCTACGTCATTGATTTCCAGTTCACCGCCGAAGACACGCGTCTGATTTGCAGCGCTCTCGAAGACGCTGGGCTAGAGATGATAGAGGTCGGGCACGGCGTCGGCATGGGCGGCTCGGACGCGGGCTGCGGCCTCGCCGCCGCGACCGACGAGGAGTACGTAAGCGCGGCGGCTTCTGTTTTGACGAAGGCGAAGTTCGGCACGTTCTTCATCCCTGGCATCGGCACGAAAGAGCACTTAGACATGGCCCGCGACTACGGCATGAGCTTCGTCCGCATCGGCACGAACATCACGCAGTCGGACGAGGCCAGCGAGTACATAGGCTACGCCAAAAAGCTCGGCTTTGAAGTCTCCTACAACGCCATGAAGTCTTACGTCGTCTCGCCCGAGGAATTTTTAGAGCGGGCGCAGAGGGCGATTGACGCGGGCGCGGATGTCATCTACCTGGTTGACTCGGCCGGCGGCATGCTCCCCAACGAGGTCAAGCAGTACATAGAGCTTCTGCGCGAGAAGCTGACGGCGCGCATCGGCTTCCACGGCCACAACAATTTCATGCTGGCGAACGCCAACAACCTGGCCGCGCTCGAAGCGGGCGCGACCATGCTCGACAGCACGGTGCAGGGCATGGGCCGGAGCAGCGGCAACGCGCAGACCGAGATTATGGTCCTGCTCTACGAGAAGCTGGGAATAGAGACCGGCGTGGACATCGTCAAGCTGATGAACGTCGGCGAGAATCTTATACGGCCCCGTATGCGCACGGCGTCGGGCGTCTGCGCGCTCGACATGACGATGGCGCAGGCGCAGTTCCATTCCAGCTTTCTCGAACGCATAGAGCGCGCGACCGCCATCTACGATGTTGACCCGAAGGTGCTCATCATAGAGGTCAGCAAGATTGACCGCGTCAACCCCTCCGAGAAAATGATTCAGGAGATCGCCGCGCAACTCGCCGAACTGAAAACCGCCAGCGTCGGCCAATAAGAGCCGTGAATCGTGAATCGTGAATCGTCAATCGGAGAACGACTCTTTCTTTTACGATTCACGATTTACGAGCTTTCGATTTACGATAAAGATATGAGCAAAGTTGAGAATAAGACGGCGTATTCGATGCTCGACCCGCGTGGCCGCACCGCTGCGGACAACGAATACGACGCCGGGATGGAGTCGTATTTCGACCAGAGTTTGGGGACGAACATGGACAAGCTGCGGAGCTTCGCCAAGTTCGTGCCGCGCCAGATCATCGGCACGTTCCTTGGCAAGCTGGAACTCTTCAAGCTCGCCCTCGGCGTCCACGGCCACATCATAGAGTGCGGCGTCTACCTCGGCGCGGGGCTGATGACGTGGGCCAATTTGAGCGCGATTCTCGAACCCTATAATCACATTCGCCGGATCGTGGGCTTCGACACCTTCGCGGGCGACGCGAGCCTGGCCGAGCAGGACGCCTGGAGCGGCTCGACGCACAAGCCCGGGGGCTACGCGGCCGACTCGCTCGAAGACCTGAAGCAGTGTGTGCGCCTCTACGACTTGAACCGCCCGATAGGCCACATCCCGCGCGTCGAATTGATTGCGGGCGACGCGACCGAGACCATCCCCGCCTACCTCGGCGAGAACAAGCACGCGGTCGTCGCCATGCTCTATCTCGATTTCGGTCTCTACGAGCCGACCAAAGTGGCGATTGAGAACTTTCTGCCGCGGATGCCGAAGGGAGCCATCATCGCGTTCGACGAACTGAGCCAGGCCGCGTGTCCGGGCGAGACGCAGGCCGCGCTCGACACAATCGGCCTGCGCAGCCTGCGGATTCAAAGGTTCCCCTTCGCCACGGCGATTTCGTATGCGACGCTGGATTGAAAACCATTGCACTTCTTTGCGTCTTTGCGCCTTGGCGTGAAAAATTAAAACCACTCACGCCAAGGCGCAAAGATGCAAAGGGGTTGAGCCAAGTGGTAGCTTGAGTTTTTAAGTGGAGCGTTTATGTTGAAGGTCGAGGAAACGGGTTCCGTCAGTGAGTTGCTTGAGGACGAGGGCTTGCGCGAGCGTATGCGCGAGACGGCGTGCGGGGGAACGATCTGCATCACGCCGCGCGCGCTTGACCCGGAGTTCGTCCGCGCGGTGAAGGAATACTTGTCCGAGGTCGGCCGCCACTCGCTGCCGAGCCGCCACCCGACGCTGCCGGGAGCCCCGAACCATCACCGCGTCTACCAGTGGGACGAGCTTTCTTACGTCAAAGGCTGCTTCCACCAGTTCTCGTTCTTCCCCTGGAACGAAGATGTGTTCGAGTTCTTCAAAGTCTTGCGGCCGGCTTTTCGCTTACGCAACCTCCTGAACGGCGTTCAGCCCTCCGAGCGCTTCCTGGGCCAAAAGCCCGAGGACGACTGCGTCGCGCGCATCTCTTTCCAGTTCTACCCGCGCGGGCGTGGGGCGATGAACAAGCACACGGACCCGGTGGACATACACCAGAAGCTCGTCCCGATTCTGGTCATGTCCAAGCGCGGTCGGGACTACGAAGAGGGCGGCCTCTATTACGAGGACGCCGCCGACGGCGCGCGCGTCTGGGCCGACGAGGTGGCGGAGCCGGGCGATGTCGTGTGGGCCTACGCGCAGACGGCGCACGGCGTGGAGATGATAGACCCCGGTGCGGACCCCGACTGGCTCTCCTTCCGCGGGCGCTGGTCGGCCATCGTGGCGGTCAACAGGCTGGCGACGAACACCAAGATCGGCAACGCGGTTGACCTGGAGAGCCCGCGCGCCGAAGGGTCGCGCTAGGGTTTTCGTAAGATGAGATATTTCGACGCTCACCTGGGCTTGCCAGAGCCCACACGCGAAGGCTTGGACGCGCTCGTGCGCCACGTCGAGAGCGAAAAAGATTTGGTCGCGGGGAATTTGATTCTCAACACGCCGGAGGAGGTCGAACTGATCTCACGCCACCTCAATCAACTGCCTCCGTCGCTCAACACGATTCCTTATTACACGCCGACATTGGACGCGCCGGAGGAGTTGAGCCGTAGCGGCTGGTACAAAATTCACCCGCGCCTGCACGGCTTCGAGACGAGACACATTGAAGGGATTAAAGAGGCGCTTCTGGCAGCGCCCGTGAAGCCGAAGGGGATGGTCGTCTGTTGTTTCCCCTGGGGGCCGGACCTCCGTTACAACATCAGCCTGCCGCTCGTGATAGAGATCGCCAAGGCCCTGCCGGACGTGCCGGTGCTCGCCACGCACGGCGGCGGCTACGAGTCCTGGCAGTTAAGGGCGCACGCCGGGCCTCTGAAAAACGTCTACTTCGATTTCTCGGCCACGATGACTTACTACTTTCGCTCGGACTGCCTGCGCCCCTTCCAGCGTTACCTGCGCCACACGCCGAAGCAGCTACTCTTCGGGAGCGACTGGCCGACCGGCGACACGCGAGAGCACTTGAGCGAGTGCCTGCGCCTGGCCGCAGAGATTTCAGTCTCGCCGGAAGAACTCGAAACCCTTTTGCTCGACAACGCCGCGCGCCTCTGGCCCGAAGCTTTCACAGCGGCCGAAAGGAGCAAGACCGCGCTCGAATGACTCAACCCCCTTTGCGACTTTGCGCCTTGGCGTGAAAAACCCTAAATCACTCACGCAAAGGCGCAAAGGCGCAAAGGCGCAAAGTCGCGAAGAAAAGATTGGATTGATGAGAAAAGAAGATAAGGAAAATATCCTGCGGCTATATCAGGGCCGGTTCGACGAGATCGGCCACGACGTGCGCACGCTCGGCTGGCACGCGCAGGAGGATCAGTGGCTTCGTTTCAAGGTGCTCTGCGACGTAGCGGAT
>DATFCB010000665.1:0-2128 GCA_035253525.1 Pyrinomonadaceae bacterium
CGTCTTCGCCGCACACGCGCGGGGCGACGGCGCGGCGGGCGGGGCGCGATTGATCGACGTGATTCACGGGCGCGTGTCGCAGGGCGAGCGAGATTTCATCTGCCTGAACGTGGCGACGATAGGCTTGGGCGCGGAGGTCGCGGCGCGCGTGGCGTCGCAAGGGGCTATGACGAGGCGGCTGCCGGGCGAAGCGCGCTTCGTCGCGGCCGCCTGCGGAGCGCTCGCCGCCTGGCGCGAGCGGCGCGCGCGCGTGACGGTGGATGGGCGCGAGATGATTGAAAACCGGACCAATTTAATCGCCGTCGCCAACGGGACACACGCGGGCGGCGGGATGATGTTCGCGCCCGACGCCCGACACGACGACGGGCTGATTGATTTAGTGCTGACGCGCGACCTCACGCGCTCCATCATCCTGCGCGAACTCCCGCGCATACGCCGCGGCGCGCACCTACAGAACGAGCGCGTCCGCCTCCTGCACGCCCGCCGCGTCCGCATCGAGACGGACACGCCCGCGGACGCCCTCCTCGTCGAAGCCGACGGCAACGTTCGCGGCCACACGCCCGCCGAGTTTCAAATCATGCCCCGCGCGTTGCGCGTAATTCAAAATTAAAAATGCAAAAAGGAGGCGGAGAACCACTTTTATTATATCCTTTTGCAATTGAGTGTAGCTTAAAGAAAAACATCTCACGCCAAGACGCAAAGGCGCAAAGAAGATAGTGAGTCTTTTCTTCGCGCCTTTGCGCCTCCAGCGTGAGACTTCCCGGGGGGACACTCAATCGCAAATAGCTATAAATGTGATTTCAGCCTGAATTTTTCATTTTTCATTTTGAATTACCTCGATCTCGAAGTGCGGCGTCTGGTCGCCGCCGATGCCTTCGACGCCGATGCCGGCGCTGAGGCGGAAGCCGTCGCATTCGAGCGCGAGGTCGCGCAGCTCTTTGGTGTCGCGCACGTCTTTCCGCTCCCAGTCGTAGAAATGTTTCCAGATGCCCTTGAGGTTCAGTTTCGCGGCGAGCGCGGCGATGAACTCGTCCGGGCTCTCCCAACGGTTCGTCACGGGGTAGTTGACGCGGACGTAAGAGAGCCGGCCGGCCGTGAATTCGAGCGCGACTGATTCGACGCCTTCCATGTAGGGCGCGCTCTGATTCCGGCGAGCTAGCTCGGCGGCGCGCAACGTGGCGCGGACGGTGCCCTCATCGTCCGCGGGCTGAAAGCCGAGAGAAGGGACGACCCCTCGGGCTTCATCCGTAGTCATCCCTAAGCGCAAGTCCCAGACCGGCGGAGCCTGGGCGCGCGTCAAGAGGCATCTTCCGGCATTGGTCGCCGTAGGCGGCGGGGCCGTTGCGCTTGAGGTCGCACGACTCATACGCGCCGGGTCCGCTTCGAGCCGTATGCGGTTGGTGCGGTAGTCCGCAATCGCCTGGTAGTGCGCGAGACGCGCGGCGGCGTAGTTCGCCTGAGCGTCTATCACGTCCAGAATCGTGCCCTTCTTGAGGCGGTAGGCGGCGAAGGTGAGCGTCAATGTCTGTTGCGAGGCTTCGGTCGCGGCCCTGGTCATGCGCGCGCGCTCGATGGCCGAAAGAGCGTTGGCCCGCGCCGTGTAGAACTCCTGGCGGAGTTGCTGCACGGTCGCGTCGCGTTGCAGGTCTAACGATTGAGCGCGCAGCTTCGCCTGCGTCTCGCGGCTGCGCGTCGCGCCCCAGTTGAAGAGGGGGATGTTCAAACTGACGATGGCCTGGCCGCCGCTGTAGCGGGAGAGCGGGCGAAAGTCGGCCGCGTCGAAACCGCCGTTGAGGCTGTAGGTCAGGTCCGGCCACAACTCGCGCCGCGCGACGCGCGCGTCAAAGAGTGCCGCGCGCCTGAGCGCGTCGAGTTGATTCAACTCCGGCCGCTCTTTGATTAACTCCTCCGTGTAGTCGTCGAAGTCGCTCGCGGACGGCAGGTCGTTGGTCAGAAGCGGCTGCGCGATGTGTGTGCCAAAATCTACGCCCGTCAGCGTCCGCAGCAAGTCCATCGCGGCCGCCTCCGCGGCTCGCGCCTGCTCCAACTCGTCGCGCCTGAGGAGCGCCTCCGAGCGCGCGCGCAGCACGTCGGTCTCCTCAACCTCGCCGCGCTCCTTCAAGCCCTT
>DATFCB010000666.1:0-3282 GCA_035253525.1 Pyrinomonadaceae bacterium
GACTTCGGCCGAAAGAGTAGCGCCCGCCTGGAGCGGCCCACCGCGCAGCGCGCGCCGGTTGACCAGCACTTCGAGCTTGAGGCGTTCGAGGTCGAGGTAAACCCAGTAAAGCTCTGTGCCCGAGAGCGGGTTACGCAGCGGCTTGAAGGTAATCACGCGCCCGGTCAGGTTCCAATCGTTCTCCTGCGCGGCGCGCGCCGGGGCGCTCTTTTCGAGCGGCTGCCAGAGCGCGTCCGTCTTGCGCCGACAGACGCGCGCGCGGTAGGCGAGGCCGCACAAGCCGACGTGCAACTCCTGCGCGCGGAAACCTCCGGGGCCGACTTCCGTCAAATTCTGCAACTCGAAGAGGACTTCCGTGTCGGTCCCGTCACAATAGCCGTGCACCACGGCCTCGCCCTCTTCGTCGTACTCCGTGAGCGCCCAGGGGCTGATGCGCTGCGTGTAGCGCGCGCGGAAGCCAGGGCGGCAGTCGGCGTAAAAGATGTCGCCCGTGCCGGATTCGTAGAGCACGGTCCAGACTTCCAATCCCTCGCCCAACTTCCAGCAGCGGCCGTGCAGCACGGCCCCGCGCCTGGTGAGCTGCGTCGGCTCGCCCTGGTCGCCCGCGCGCTCGGCCAGATAGTTGAACGCCTTCTCGCTCGGCACTTCCAGCCCGATGGTCTCGAATGTCACATCCATAAAAAATCAGTGATGAGTGATGAGTGATAAGTGATAAGTTAAAGAAAGAAGTTTTTTTATCACTTATCACTTATCACTCATCACTGCCTTTACATTATCGCGCAGCCCGCTTGCGGCGTCCACGCGGCGGCGCGTCTTCGGCGGCCTCTACGTTCTGGCGCGGCGCGCGGCTCTTGAAGCCGCGGACGTTGCGCTCGGGTCCGTGCGCGGGGCGCGTGCCGGAGCGTACCATCTCCGTGAACAAATCTACATCATAATCCGCCTCGCGCGACATCTCTTCGCGGATCGTGTGCAGCACTTCGAGGAATCTGGGCTTGCGATACATTGCTCGTTAATCGTAAATCGTAAATCGTAAATCGTAAATAGTGAAAAGCAGTTTTTCGTCTTTTCACGACTCACGATTTACGATTCACGATTTACGACTGACGACTTTCTGTTGCTTCCGAAACCAGGAATTCCGGCGTGACGATCATCGGGACGAAGAAGCCTGCGGCGGTGTTGAAGAGGCGGACGCGCGCCTGGCGGCGGACGTTCGCCAGGTGGCCGAAGTTCCACGTGACCAGATAATCTATCTTGTGAAATGACGCGGCCGCCACGTGCAGTGCGTCCGCGATGTACTTGCGGTGAAAAATACCGCGCGTGATGTAGCCTTCGGCGAGAATCGCCACCTCTTCCGTCAATTCGACCTGCTCAAGAGCGCGCGCCAGTTTCAAGTAGCCCGTGCGGTGCGGCTCTGGCACGCGCTCAAGCTCGCGCAGGACGAGCGGCGAGATGACGGCGCGGTACTCCGGCATCTCGTGCTCCCACCAGCGTATCGTCAGGTCGCGGCGAAACGGCTCGCCGTTATCGAGGTAAGCGCCGACGACCGAAGTTTCCAGATACAAACTCTGCTTCATGACTTCGCGGCGGCCGCCTCCGCTCCGCCCTCCGCGCTCGAAGCGCTCGCCTCAAGCGGTTCGAGCAGGATGACGGACTTTCTAAAATCGAAGGTCACGCGGAAGTGGCGCAGGAAGTTTCCGCCGATGATGCCGGACTGGACGAAGCCCGTCGTCTCGTTGACCGGCTCAAGGTCTAGCACGGCCACGTCCAACTTCTCGCGCGCCTGCGCGCCGAAGACGACGCGCGGCAGGACGAGCGTCTGGACTCCCTCCGCGACCCCGGCCGCGCCGTAGATTTTCATGCGCCTGGGACGCTTGAAGACGTGCATCTCGTCAAGCTCCATCATCTTTTCGGAGACGACGGAGATGCTCGCGCCCGTGTCTATGATGAAGTTAAAGGGCTGGCTCACGCCCTCGACCTGGACCTCGCCGCTCAGGAACCCGCTCGACGTGGAGCGGAAAGGGATTTCGATGCCGGCAAGCTGAGCGGGCCGCCGCGCCGCGTCTGCGGCAATGGCAGCACTGTTTGAGCCCGGACGCGCGAGCGAGAAGGTGCGAGCCCCGTAGTCAACGGTCATGAGGTAACGGTTGACGACCGCCAGGCCGATGTAGCCGTCAACCTGGATTTCGTCGTTGTAGAAGCGGCGGATGTAGACTGGCACATTTTCGACTTTCGCGTCGCCTATCTCCACCGAGCGCAGGAAGCCATAAACGATCTCGAATTTCCCGCCGACGGCGCGCGCCATCCCGCCGCGCGCGACCGGGCTGACGCCTAAGAGCCGCGCCGTCTCGTCCGAGATGACGGACATGCCCGAGCCCGTGTCGAGCACGAAGCGCAAAGGCTCTCTGCGCCCGTTGACGCGCACCTTGAGGATGGGCCGGTTGTTCGGCATGTCGAAGGCAACGGTCGTAGCCTGTGCCCCGCTGATGTCGTAGAGGCTGTTCAGGCCGCCCAGGTAGCGCAGGAAATCTATCAGGCCGCGGATGCGCGCGCGACGGTCCTCGTCTGTGCGCGGCGCGACCTGTAGGAAGCGCTCGTAAGCGTCGGCCGCCTCCTTGTAGCGCTCGGCGCGCGACGCCGCCTGGGCCAGACTGAAGATGTAGTCAGACTCGCGCGGGCTTATGAAGACGGCGCGGCGCAGGCCGGCGAGGCTGGCGTTGAGGCGGTTCTCGTAGTAGTCAATCATCGCCAGGCCCGCAATCGCCAGCGACTCGTCTTCCTTCAGCGAGAGCGCCGTGCGGTAAGCCTCCACGGCGTGCGGGAAGTCGCCACCGGCGAGCAGTGCAGAGCCGGCAAGTGCGTGGGCGCGCGCCGAGAGCGGGTCAACGGCGACGACGGCCGCCGCCTGCTCGAAAGCGCTCGCAAGCCGTCTCATCTTGAGCAGCGCGTAGCTCAGGCCGAGGCGCGCGGCCTGGTCGCGGTGGTTCTTCGCGAGGATTTCGCGGAACAACTGCTCGGCTAGCGCGTACTCGCCCTCGCGCAACGCGCGCGCGGCGCGGTCACGCGTCTTGTCTCCGGCGACGGCCACGCTCGACGGCGCGGCCACGAGCAACAAAGAAACACACAGGGCGGCGAGACTGCCGACCGCCACCCGGCCCAACCTTGTTTTGAAATTACCTAACCGCATTGGGCACCTCCTCTAAAATGATGAGGAAAAATTAGGCGGAGGGATGCGGGATGAAACGGGTTGACTGAATAGCTCGTTGAATCTTTGATTCGACGGCT
>DATFCB010000667.1:0-3249 GCA_035253525.1 Pyrinomonadaceae bacterium
CTGGCGAAGCCTGCCTGGACGTTCACCGACGCCGGCAGCGAAGCGGGCCTCGCCTATGTGCACGGCTATACCAACCCGGCACTGAACGAGTACCGCCACATGAGCGGCGGCGCCGCGGTCGGGGACTACGACGGCGACGGCTGGCTCGACGTGTACGCGGTGCGCGGCACGATCGGGAAGAACCTGCTCTTCCGGAACCTCGGGGACGGGACGTTCGAGGAGGTCGGCGAGGCGGCCGGCGTCGCTCTCGACGGCGTCGCGAGCTCCGGCCCGGTCTTCGGCGACTACGACGGCGACGGCCACCTCGACCTCTTCGTCTGCAACTACCTCGACTTCGACCCGGCGGGCAAAGTCCCCTGCGATTTTTTTGAGGGCCGGCCCTACTGCTACCTCTCCAAGTTTAAGGGCTCGCCGCCCGTCCTCTACCGCAACAACCGCGACGGGACGTTCATGGACGTGAGCGCGAAGGCAGGCATCGCGGGCCACAGCGGGAAAGGTCTCGGCGTGGTCGCCTTCGATTACAACAACGACGGGCGGATGGACATTTTTCAGGCCAACGACTCGGACCCCAACTTTCTTTTTCGCAACAACGGCGACGGCACGTTCGCTGAGGTCGCCTTCGAGGCGGAGTGTGCGCTCGACCCGAACGGCGCGGCGCGCGGCGGCATGGGCGTTGACGCCGATGATGTGGACGGCGACGGCCATCAGGACATCTTCGTCACAAACTTCTCGCAGGAGACCAACGCTTTCTGGCACAATAACGGCGACGGCACTTTCAACGAGACAACTTACCAGTTGAATCTCGCCAAGGTCAGTTTTCCCATGAGCGGGTTCGGCGCGCGCTTCTTCGATTACAACAACGATGGGCTCTCTGACCTCTTTGTCCTTAACGGCCACCCGTTCGAGCCGATTCAGAAAGTCTTCCCCGGAACGACCTACGCCGAGCCGCCGTTCCTGTTTGAGAACACGGGCAAGGAGTTTCGCGAAGTGGCCGCCGAGCGCGGCGCGGCGCTCAAGAAGTCTTACCTCGGCCGCGGGCTCGCCGTCGGCGACATAGATAACGACGGCGACTCCGACCTGCTCTTGATGAACGCGGGCGAGCCGCCCGTGCTCCTGAGGAACGACGGCGGGAACCGTAACAACTGGCTTGGACTGAAACTCGTCGGCGCGAAGAGCAACCGCGACGCTGTGGGCGCGAAGGTGACGGTCAGGGCTGGGGCCGCGCGCCGGACCAAACAACTGCTCGGCGGGACGAGCTACTGTTCAGCCTCCGACCTGCGCCTGCTCTTCGGTCTCGGCGGCGGACAGAAGATTGACGAAGTCGAAGTTCGCTGGCCTTCGGGCGGGGTCACGATGCTGAAGGACGTTGCGGCCAACCGCTACCTCATGGTCAGGGAGGACGCTGCGCCGCCGGCCAAGCGTTAGCGTCGGCGCGTGCCAACTATTTGGGAGGGGCTATTATGAAAAGAGCTACCGTCTTCATTCTGATTTTCACCTTAATCATAGGATCAACGATTCCCTGTCTCGCCCAAGACCCCGCCGCGCAACAGCAGGACGATGACGAAAAGCTCGTGGTCGGCACGACCGAAGTCGTGCTCGACGCCGTGGTGAAAGATAAGAAGGGGCACGCGGTCAAAGACCTCAAGGCTTCCGACTTCGAAATTTTCGAGGACGGCGTCCGCCAGGAAGTCAAATCGTTCCGCCTCGTCATACGCGAGGCCGCGCCGACGACCGGCGAGCAAGCCAAAGGCGAGACCACGACGACGCCGCAGCCGCAGCCGACCGCCGCGCCGCGTCGCACCGCAGGCCCGGCGGCGCGCACGAGTCGCGTCAGCGCCGTCGCGCTCGTCTTCGACCGTCTCACGCCGGACGCGCGCAAGCGCGCGCGCGAAGCCGCGCTCGATTACGTCGGCACAGAGATACGCGCGGACGACTTCGTCGGCGTCTTCGGCATAGACCTCTCGCTCAAGGCCGTCCAGCCTTTCACGAACGACGCGCAGCTCGTCCGTGCGGCGGTCGAGCGCATCACCGGACAAAACTCCGCGACCCACACGGCGAGCACACAGCAGATTACTGACCTGACACTGAAGCAGGCTATTCTTGAGAGCCAGATTGCCGCGAACAACGCGGGGCTGGCGAGCACAGGCGAGAGCACGGGCGGCTCGACCGGCTCGGCCGGAGCGACCGCCGCCGAGCAGGCGTTCGCCGCAATGACTCAGCGCGCCGTCGAAGGCTTCGAGCGCCTGGAGCGCGCGCAGCAAGGCTACGCGACGACGGACGGACTGCTCGCCGTCGTCAACGCGATGGGCCAATTGCCCGGCCGCAAGGCGCTGATTTTCTTCTCCGAGGGCGTGGCGATTCCGACGCAGGTGGCCGCGCAATTCCGCACCGTCATCGGCAACGCTAACCGCGCCAACGTCAGCATCTACACGGTGGACGCGGCCGGCCTGCGCGCTTTGAGTTCCGATGTCGAGACCGGGCGCGCGATGACTGTGCTCGGGCAGCGCCGCGTCGCCGTGGCGGGCAGCCCGCGCGACGGCGACGGCCCCATGACCAGAGACCTTGAGCGCAACGAAGACCTGTTGCGTCTCAACCCCGAAAGCGGTTTGGGCCAGCTCGCCGACGAGACCGGCGGCGTCTTCATCAAAGGCACCAACAACCCCGGCCCGCGGCTGCGCCAGGTTGACGAAGACCTGCACGCCTACTACCTTCTGACCTATAGCCCGCAGAACCAGAACTACGACGGCCGCTTCCGCCAGATTAGCCTGAAGGTCAATCGCCCCGGCGCAGAAGTCCAGGCGCGCAAGGGCTACTACGCGCTGAACGTCCCCTTCGACACGCCCGTGCTGGATTACGAAGCGCCCGCGCTGGCGCTCCTCAGCGGCAACTCGCAGCCGAACGCCTTCAACTCCCGCGTCGCGGCCTACAGTTTCCCGGAGCCGGGGAAGCCTGGCCTCGTGCCCGTCATGGTCGAAGTCCCGGCCGATTCCGTCAATTTCAGCACGAGCAAGGATAAGAAGTCTTACGCGACGAACTTCTCAATCGTCGTGCTCGTCAAGGACGAACAGCAGCGCGCCGTGCGCAAGCTCAGCAACCAGTATCTGCTCGCCGGCCCGCTCGACAAACTCGCGGCCGCCAAAGAGGGGAAGATTCTCTTCTACCGCGAGACCGAACTCCCGCCCGGCCGCTACACCGTCGCCTCGGTCGTTCACGACGCGGCCACGGGCCGCGCCAGCGTCAACACCGCGA
>DATFCB010000668.1:0-4191 GCA_035253525.1 Pyrinomonadaceae bacterium
GATGGAGAGGGAGTTGACGCAGTGGCGGGTGTCCTTCTCCGTGAAGCCTTCGCCTTCGAAGACGTGGCCCAGGTGGCCGCCGCAGTGGGCGCAGACTATCTCCGTGCGCCGCCCGTCTACGTCAGGACGGCGCTCCACGCCCCCCGGATATTCCTCATCGAAGCTGGGCCAGCCGCAGCCCGACTTGAATTTGGCCTCCGCCGAGTAGAGCGGGTTGTTGCAGCGCCGACAGATAAAGGTGCCGGGCGAAAACAGCGTCTCGTACTCGCCGCTGAACGGCCGTTCCGTCCCCTTGTGGACGATGACCCGCGCTTCCTCGGCTGACAACTGATTGTACGGCATAAAAATGTCCTTTCGAATACCGTCACTGAGATTCGCCACCCCCGCCCGGCCCTGTCACCCCGTTGTGGAACAGGTCAACTTACGTGAAGTGCCGCATCGAGCGCCTCAAGCAGGGCGGCCTCGCTGAAGGGCTTGAACAGGCACTCCACGGCGCCGCGTGCGAGCAGGCGCGGGCGGACGGCCTCGTCCCTGTGGGCGGTGATGAAGACGATCGGGATTTCCTGCCGGCGGCGCGTCAACTCCTGCTGAAGCTCTGGGCCGGACATGCCCGGCATGGAGACATCCATGACGAGGCATCTGGTCTGGCCGATGCAGTCGGACGCGAGGAACGCCTCCGCCGACGAGAACGCCTCCGCCGCGAAGCCGCACTCCCGCAGCAGGACTTTCTGGAAAGTCCTCGAAGACGCCAGCATGCGCCGTTTACCTGCGGGTGTCTATCATCCTTTGGTATCGGTCTGCGCCCGACGACAGAGCCGGCGCGTCCCACGGCCGGGGACAATCACGTGCCCGTCTCCCCGTATGACGCGAAGGTGCCGACCGATACCTTCGTCTAATAGACGCGCCTTCCCACTCGTGGTCTACTCCCGCACGTTACCGCATCCGAGCGAATCGGGCACGTGCGACGGACAGTTTTCAGCAAGGAGAATAGACCATGCAACTCGAAAAAGTGCAGCACACGGCCAAAGCGCGCGCAGCCTGTGGCTTCGGCCTGCCCTCACGATTCCTCTTCGTGGTCTTTGCGACTCGGCGTTGACGTAGACCGGGCAGGGCGTATCAAAATGATCCCCGTTCGGCGAGGGCAAGACTTCGCCGGTCGCTGTGGAAGACGTTGCGCGTGTGGTCGCCGCGCTGCTCGCCGACCCGCAGCCGCACATCGGCAAGACCTATCACCTGACCGGCCCGCAGTCCGAGAACATGCATTTCTACGCGCGGGAGTATTCGAAGGCGCTCGGCCGCACGATCACCTTTGAGGACATCCCGGTCGGGCCGTGGCGGGACGGGCTGCTCGCGCGCGGCCTGCCGGTACACCTGGCGAACCACCTCGCGACGATGGCCGACCTGCACCGCGCGGGGCGCTACGACCGGATGTCGGACGACGTGCTCACGCTGACGGGGCGAGCGCCGCTGAGCGTGCAGGAGTTCGTCAGGAAGAATGCGGCCGAATTCACCGCGTCGGCAAAAGCGGCCTGAGTCTCTGATTCTTCAAGGGATAGGCCAGGCGCGACTTCAACTGACCGGGCATGGGGCGCCGGGTCGCCGGGTCTTGTAGAGGGCGCGCACGACGTTCGCGCCGGCTTCCCACGATACACGCGGCAACATCAATTTTAGATTCGATAGGAGGCATGATGGCAACGACAGAAGTCGCAGTAGCGCCGATGAAGGTGGCGCAGGTTCCCGCGCCGGGGGGCGGATTTCCAGATCGTCGAGCGCGAGATTCCGAAGCCGAGTGCCGGGCACGTCAGAATCAAAGTGCGGGCCTGCGGCGTCTGCCACAGTGATGTGCTCACGAAAGAAGGCTCGCTGCCCGGCATTCAGTACCCCCGCGTGCCCGGACACGAGGTCGTCGGCGTCATATCGGCGCACACTGGCCTTTCCTCTCCGACGCGGGGCGCAAGGTTCAAAAAGACCTCGACATCGCCGAGTACACCGACCCGCTCCACAATCCCATGATTCCGCATGTGATCGTGCTGGAGCCCGGCCTGGTCGTTTACAAAATCTACGTGGGCTACTGGTTCTTCGGGCGGCCCACGCCGGAAGAGCTTCGCCAAGACTTACGCGCAGTTCTCAGGAAATGCCGGCCGGACTGGGACATCACCACGCCCGAACTCAAAGCGGCGTGGGACGAAGGCCGCAAGGAACTCTTCTACCCGTACGGCAAAACGTACGCCCAGACCATCGGCGAGCAGGATTAGGGGCTGATACGGGAGGTCGAGCTGTGTGCTCTCGGTCGGTGAAGACATCAACTTGAATCGGACACGAGACGGCCCCACGGACACGCGCCGGGGCGTTTCATCCGACAGCAGGAAGTGAGGTGAAGAGATGCAGACCCGTTTGGACTACGGCAAAGCCGCGCCGGGCTCGGTGCAGGCGATGTACAAACTACAGAAGTACGTGGACGAGTCGGGGCTGGAGCACTCGCTGCTCGAACTCGTCAAGACGCGCGTCTCGCAGATCAACGGCTGCGCCTTCTGCATAGACATGCACACGAAGGACGCGCGCGCCGCGGGCGAGACCGAGCAGCGGCTCTACGGCCTGAGCGCGTGGCGCGAGTCGCCTTTCTACTCCGAGCGCGAGCGCGCCGCGCTGGCCTGGGCGGAGGTAGTCACGCTGATCTCCCAGACGCACGCGTCGGACGAAGAGTACGAGGCCGCCCGCGCGCAGTTCGGCGAGGAGGAGTTAGTCAAGCTGACGATGGCCGTCATCGCCATCAACGGCTGGAACCGCCTCGCCATCTCCTTCCGGCCGGAGGTCGGGAAGTACCAGCCGCGCGGGAAGGCGGAGTAGCCGGGGCCGCCTTTTAAGCCCGGCCGTCGGGAGGTCATCGGATGAACAGGCGGACGTGAATCTTCGGCATCTCCGGGAGCCTGCGGCGCGAGTCTTACAACGGCGCAGAGCCGCGCGCGGCGGCGGGGCTCGTGCCCGAAGGCAATGAACGATCAGACGGTGATGGGAGCGGTTGCGGAGTTGCCCGGCTGGTTACAAGCGGCCGGCTGGGGAGCAGCCCGAACTCTTCGCGGCCGAACTCCGCGCCGGCTTCAGAGCACTCCGGCCGGCACACTGAGCAACTTGGGGCGGCGATCTTGTCACCAGGTGAGTCATTGAAGCACACACGCCGGGCGTTGGCGTCCGAAGGAGGGCATCGTATGAAACGGTTCGCTTTCATGCTGGTTGCGATTGTATTGGTGGCCGGCGTGGTCGCCTCCATAGCCTCCGTATCCGGACGAGCCGATGGAGAGGGCGCCCCAGCCTTCGTAACCAAAATCCCCCCGGATACCGCGACTGGAGGTTGATCTCCGTGGCCCGCGAAGAAGGCGACCTCGACGACATACGCGCCATTCTGGGCAACGACGTGGCGATCAAGACTTACCGCGCAGGGAAGCTTCCGTTCCCGGACGGCACGATCATCGCCCGTTTGGCCTGGAGTCACGACGCGTCGGAGGAGAACAACAAAGTCTTCGGCCGTCCCCAATCTTTCGTGGCCGGGCCCCCGAAGAACGGGGTTCAGTTTATGGTCAAGGACTCGAAGAAGTACGCCTCGACCGGCGGCTGGGGGTTCGCTCAGTTCAACGACGGCAAACTCGCCGACGTGGCGGTGCTCAAAACCTGCTTCGCCTGCCACGCGGCCGTCAAAGAGCGCGACCTCGTCTTCACCCGTTACGCGCCTTAACGCCGAGAGTCAAACCTGGGCCGTCGCGGCGTTCTATCTCTCGAAAGGAGAACGGCCCTGGTCGAGCACATTGTTCTGTTCCGGTGGACGGGGGGAAGCGAGCCGGGAAGCGGTGGACTGCACGTTGGCGGGACTGCGCGGCCTGAAGGGCAAAATCGCGGGCGTTGTTGATTTCTCATGCGGGGCGAACTTCTCTGACCGGGCTCAAGGCTACGCGCACGGGTTGTCCGTGCGTTTCACGGGTCGGGCCGCGCTGGGAGCTTACGGCCCCTACACGGAGCACCGGCGCGTTCTACAGAAGCGGAGTCTGTAAAGGCTCCCCAAACGAAAGGAGATAATGATGTCCAGCACTGAAGTGAGAACCAGGAATGAGGCGGCGGCGGGAGTCAAACCGGTAGACATGAAGCTCGAAGTCGTGATGATCGGCGTCTCCGACATTGACCGCGCGAAGGCGTTCTACC
>DATFCB010000669.1:0-11556 GCA_035253525.1 Pyrinomonadaceae bacterium
GATGAGGGATGAGGGATGAGGGATGAAGCAAAGAAAAAACTGTTCTTATTTCATCCCTCATCCCTCATCCCTCATCCCTCATTATGCTCCGAGTCTTTCGCGGAAGAATTTCAACGTGCGCTGCCAGGCATCCGACGCGGCCTCCGCGTTGTAGGCTTCGGGGCGCGTGTCGTTGTAGAAGCCGTGCTTGGCCCCTTCATAGATTTTGAAGTCCGCCTTCTTGCCGGCCTTCTTCAAAGCCTCTTCAGTCCCTTTCACCGTCTCGGGCGGAATGCCCGTGTCGAGCGAGCCGAAGTGGCCCAAAAGCGGGACGGAGATTTGTGGCACAAGCTCGGGCGGCATGCGCCCGTAAAAGATGACCGCGCCCATCAGGTCTTTCGCGCTCGCGGCCGCCAGCCGGTAGGAGAAGCCGCCGCCCATGCAGAAGCCGACCGAAGCGAAGCGCGCCCGCGCTCCTCCCACGCCCCTCAAGTATTCGAGCCCGGCCAACATGTCTTTGACGGACGCCTCGGGCGGAATGGATGACGCGGCCTTGCGCAGCGCATTGATGTCGGAGGCATCTTTGGGAGGCGGCTCTGGCGCGCGCACGAAGAAGTCCGGCGCGAGCGCGACGTAGCCCGCCTTCGAGACGCGGTCGGCGATTGATTTGATGTGGTCGTTGAGGCCGAAGACTTCGTGTATGACGAGCACGGAGCCGGGCGCGACGCGCCGCGCAAGCGGCATTGAAAGATATGCGGGGATCATCAAATCGCCGCTCTTGTATTCGACCATCTTGCCGCGAAGCTGCGGTGGGGCCTCCTGCTGCGCGGGGGCTTTGCCTTGCGGCGTAGGCGTGGGCTGCGGTTTCCCTTCCTGCGCGGTGGCGCAAGTTGAATTGACGGCCGCCGCGATGACCGCGCCTCCCGCGTAGCCCGTGCGCTCCAAAAACTTCCTGCGCGAGACTCCGTTCGTCTCGTCACGCTCCTGGCCCTTGCGAGCATCGTTGCCCATCCGGCTCTCCTCTCGGCCTGCGTTTCAAAAGCGGTGATTGGGGATGAGACGAGAGGATATACGAGGCGAGCCGACGGCCGCAAGCCGGGCTTCAGTGAAGTGCGGGCGGTGTGTTAAAAAACAGAAAGTGGAAAACGAACCCGTAGACGAATCGCTCGACATTACGGACGACGAGCTGCGCGAACTCTCGGCGCAAACCGTCGCGCTCGTCGCGGACTACTTCGCGCGCGTCTCAGAACTCCCGGTCTTCTCGGAGACGGACGCCGCGCGGGTCGCGAACCGCTTGCGGACCAGTTTGCCAATCAAAGGCGAAAAACTCGCGACGCTCATGGAAGACTGCCGCGCCGTCATCGACGCCAGCCGGCACAACGGCCACCCGCGGTTCTTCGGCTACGTCGCTTCGCCCTCGACGCCCGCCGGGGCGTTCGCAGACCTCGTTGCCTCCGCGCTCAACGCGAACGTGACCTCTTGGCGCTCCGCGCCCGCGGGCGTCGAGGTCGAACGAACGGTCGTGCGCTGGCTCGGCTCTCTGATCGGGTACGACGAAGACGCGCGCGGGCTTCTGACCAGCGGCGGCTCGATGGCGAATTTGAACGCTCTGCTCATCGCACACCGCGTCAAGGCGCGTGACGAGACTTCGCGCCGCGGCCTACGGGCGGCGGAAGCAGTGATGACCGTTTACAGTTCCGACCAGGTTCACATGTCTGTCGTGAAGGCAGCGGACGTGCTCGGCCTGGGGCGCGAGCAGGTGAGGCTCGTGCCGTCGGACGGGCGGCTGCGTCTGGACGTGCGAGCTTTGCGCGAGCGCATCGCGGGCGACATCCATGAGGGCTTGCGCCCGTTCTGCGTGGTGGCGAATGCCGGCACAGTGAATACGGGCGCGGTTGACCCGCTCGCGGAGGCCGCCGAGGTGGCTGCGGAGCATGATTTGTGGTTTCACGTTGACGGCGCTTACGGCGCACCGGCCGCGCTTGACGAGACGAAGCGCGCGCTCTTTGAAGGCATCGAGCGCGCGGATTCCGTCTCGCTCGACCCGCATAAGTGGCTCTACGCGCCCGTGGACGCGGGCTGCCTGCTGTTCCGCGACGAGCGCGCGGTCAGTCGCGTCTTCCAATCGTTCGACGCAGATTACATCAAAGTCCACGAACAGGCGGAGGACGAGGCTTTCGCCTTCTGGGATTACGGCCTGGAGCTGTCGCGCCGTTTCCGCGCGTTGAAAATCTGGCTCATGCTGCGCTACTACGGGACGCGCCGCGTGGCCGCCGCCATCAGCAAAGGCAACAGGCTCGCCGCCGAACTCGGCGCGCTCGTCGTCGCGGCGGACGATTTCGAATTGCTCGCGCCGGTCGAGCTGAGCATCTGCTGCTTCCGCTACGTCACGCCCGACGCGCGCGCCGACGAGGAGTTGAACGAGCT
The DNA here is from genome assembly GCA_035253525.1 of Pyrinomonadaceae bacterium. GTDB lineage: Bacteria > Acidobacteriota > Blastocatellia > Pyrinomonadales > Pyrinomonadaceae > QHXM01. The sequence continues at coordinate 2,407 of DATFCB010000669.1, forward strand.
GAACGCGCGCATCATGCACAAAGTCCAGCGCGGGGGCCGCGCCTATCTTTCAAACGCAATCATCGGCGGGCGCTACGGCCTGCGCGCCTGCATCACGAATTTCCGCACGACGAGCCGCGACATCCGCGCGACCCTGGACATCGTGCGCGAAGCAGCGCACACTCTTTAGCTCTTTGCGACTTTGCGCCTCCAGCGTGAAACTTTTTGCCTCACGCAAAGGCGCAAAGACGCAAAGAAGATTTGAGCGGTCTTCTCAGACAGGACGAGGGATGAAAGCGATAAGTCAAACATACGAACGTGAGATGCGGGTCGCGCTCAAGCTGGCGCGCGAGGCGGGCGCGGCCATTCTGGACCATTACGACACGCCGCTGCACATCGAGCGCAAGGTTGACGCGGACGAGCAGACGGAGCCTGTCACGCAGGCCGACCGCGCCGCCAACGAGTTGATCGTCGCGGGCCTGCGCCGCGAGTTCCCAGACGACGGCATCCTCGCCGAAGAGTCCGTTGACACCGAGCGTCGCCTGGCGAAGCGCCGCGTCTGGATGGTTGACCCACTGGACGGAACCAACGGCTTCATCGCGCGCGACGGCGACTTCGCCGTTCAGATCGGCCTCGCCGTGGAGGGCCGAAGCGTGCTCGGCGTCGTCTACCAGCCGCTACCGGACTTGCTCTACCGCGCCGTCGAGGGCGCTGGCGCGTGGGTCGAGCGCAAGGGCTTCGAGGCCGAGCGGGCGCGCGTGACGGACCACTCGGAACTGGCACAGTTGCGCATGGCCGCGAGCCGCACACACCGCAGCCCGCGCCAGGACAGGCTCATCGAAACCTTGGGAATCAAAGAAGAGGTGCGGCGCGGCTCGGTCGGCATCAAGGTCGGACTCATCATAGAAAAGCAGTGCGACCTGTATGTCCACCTCAGCTCGCGCACGAAGCAGTGGGACACATGCGCGCCGGAAATAATTCTGACGGAGGCGGGCGGGCGCTTCACGGACCTCTTCGGCGAGCCGCTCGCCTACAACCACCCGGACGTGCAGAACCGCAACGGCCTCATCGCCTCAAACGGCGTCACGCACGGCCCGATTGTCGAACGCATCGCGCCGCTCCTCGAAGAGTTCGGGCGAATCAGGGTGTGAGATTTAAAACTCAGCCCGTCTTCTTAGCGCCTTTGCGCCTTTGCGTGAAAAATCCAAAACCACTCACGCCAAGACGCAAAGGGTTGAGTCTGGTGGTAGCATGAGAAGTAACCTTTGAGGGGAGTTTCTCGTGAGCACTCGAACCAAACTCCTGCTGGCCTTCACGGTCTTCGGCGTCGTCCCGGTGGTCGCGCTGGGACTCGTCGGCTACCTCAACGGGCGGCGCGCCATCGAAGCGCGTTTGCGCGACGAGGCCGAACGCGAAGTGCGTCTCATCGCCAGCAACGTTGACGGCCGGTTGCGCGAGCGCGAGGACGCACTGACGGCGCTCGCACGCTCGTCCACTCTGCGCGATTACCTGCGCGGCGCGCAGGAAGCGCAGACGGCTTCCGGCACGGCAAGCGGCTATCGCGCGCAGCCCGGCAAAGCTGCCCCTTCTCCCGCGCCCGTCCCCTCCCCGTCTCCCGCCGCGGACGACAGCATCCCGAAGGACGTTCAGGGCGAGGTCCGCGCCTTTCTTCAGAGCGGGCAGAAGTATTACGTCTCCGTCACCTGTCTCGGCGCGGACAGGCGGCCGCTCTTTCGCGCCGAGCCGAACCGCGGCGGCGCTGGCCCTGCTGCGCGCTTTCAAACCAAAGATTTTCTACCGGACAGTCTCAAGGCGGACGAGCGCGTCTGGTCAACCAACGAGCCTGCGCCGTTGCGTTCGCCCGCCGCGCGCGAGTCCTTCGGCTCCGTGCTGCGCTACACGGCCCCCGTTTTCGTCGGCGATGAAAAGGGCGAGCGCGGCGCGCTCGTCGTTGACCTCAAGCTCGACGCGCTGCTCAACGAAGCGGCCGGAACCGTCGCAGACTCCGAGGCCGCCCGCGCTGGCGAACCACAGCCCGCGCGCGTCGTCCTCATCCTCGACCGCGACGGCAACGCCGTCTATCACTCAAACGACGCGCTCAAGTATCAGCCGGTCACTACGGCCATGCCCGCCTCCTTCAAGCCCATCGCGGACGCGATGAGCAAAGGGCAGGGAGGCTGGCAGTTCTTCACCGCGCCCGAAGGCGACGAGTGGGCCGCGGCCTACCAGACGCTCGCGCCGCTCGACGTGTCAATCGCCGTGGCGCTCGACTACACGGCGGCCGTCGCCGGGCAGAGCCGCAGCGGTTGGCTGGTCGTCGGCCTCATCGCGCTCATAGGGCTCGCGGCCGCAGGGCTGCTCTGGCTCTACCTGCGCCGCCAGGCCGGCAGCATCCGGCGCATCACGGAGGGCGCGGTCGCCATCGCCGGGGGCAAACTGGACGAGCGGATAGAGGTGCAATCGTCAGATGAGACGCGCGTGCTCGCCGAGACCTTCAACCGCATGAGCGACCGCCTGAGCGAGCAGATCGCGCGCGAGGCCGAGAGCAGGCAGTTCGAGTCCTTCATGCGGCTCTCGGCCATGCTGACGCACGACCTGAAAAACTCAATCCAGGCGCTCTCGCTCATCGTCTCCAACATGGAGCAGCAGTTTCATCGCGAGGAGTTCCGCGCCGACGCCATGCAGTCGCTCAGAGACGCGACCTCGAAACTGGGGACGCTGGTCGCCAAGCTCTCCGAGCCTGTGCGCAGCCTGAGCGGGGAGTTCAAGCGCCCGCGCCCCGTTGACCTCGTGCCCGTCATCCGCCGCGCGCTCGACGCGACGGCCGAGCAGGCCGCCGAAGCGGGCGACGTGGACGTAGACATCCAACTGCCCGCCACCCTCGTGGCCGTCGCCGACGACGAGCGCATCGAGAAGGTGGTCGAGAACCTTGTGCTCAACGCGCTCGAAGCGATGGCGTCGAAGCGCGGGCGGCTGACTGTGGCGGCCGGCCCGGCCGAAGAGGGCTTCGTCTTTTTCAGCGTCTCCGATACCGGGACAGGAATGACGAAAGAGTTCCAGCGCTCGCGGCTCTTCCGCCCCTTCGCGACGACCAAGTCGAAGGGCGTCGGCCTCGGGCTCTATACCTGCCGCGAGTTGGTGCGCGCCCTGGGCGGGCGCATAGAGGTCGAATCACAACGCGGCTCTGGCACAACTTTTCGGGTCGTGCTACCATCGGGCGCGATGGCGGGGGACGCGAAGCAGGGCAGCAACCGCGTCTGAGAGGCGCTGCGACTCCCGACCTATTGCCTCGGGCAACTGTGCCAATTCTGTTTTTCCAGTAAAGAAACTCGTTGAGCGTTATCCGGGCTCTCCGCGCGGGGGCCTGGGCCGACCACTTATTCCAAGTCCGCGAGCGACGACCCGAAATTTAATGAGCGAGCAGGTGCAACCAAAAACGACGATCCTGGTGGTTGACGACGACCCGGCCATCCGTAGCGGCTTGCGCTGGAGTTTCAACGAATGTTACCGCGTGCTCGAAGCGGGGACGCGCGCCGAGGCGGTCGAACTCTTGCACCGCGAGCGCGTTGACGTGGTCTTGAGCGACCTGCGCCTGCCGCCCGCTGTCAACGACATCACGGAAGGGCTGGCGGTCGTCGAGGCCGCGCGTGCCATGCGACTGCCCGTGCCGGTCATCGTCGTCACGGCGAGCGAGGCGAAGAAGGCCGCGCTCGAAGCCGTGCGGCGCGGGGCCTACGGCTTCTTTGAAAAGCCTTTCAACCCGGAAGAGGTCCGGCACATCGTTCACCAGGCGGCGCACTCGCACCGTCTGGAGCAGGAGATTATGCGGCTGCGTTCGGAGTTGATGGGCAGCCGCGGCTTCGGCCACCTGATCGGCGCGAGCCCCGCGCTCGACGCCACACTCAAGCAGGCGCGCGCCGTCGCCAAGACGACCGCGACCGTGCTGCTGACCGGCGAAAATGGCACAGGCAAAGAACTACTGGCGCGCGCCATACACGAAGAGAGCGCGCGAGCTACTGGCCCCTTCGTCGCCGTCAGTTGCGCGGCGTTGCCCGAAACGTTGATCGAGTCCGAGTTGTTCGGCCACGAGAAGGGGTCTTTTACCGGCGCGGCGCAGATGCGCAAAGGTCGGTTCGAGCTGGCCGATGGCGGCACACTCTTCCTCGACGAGATCAGCGAGTTGACGCCGACCGTCCAGGTCAAGCTCCTGCGCGTGCTACAGGAGCGCGAGTTCGAGCGCGTCGGCGGGACCAAGACCATAGAGGTGGACATACGCCTGATCGCCGCCTGCAATCTCGATCTTGAGAAGGAAGTCGAGGCGGGCCGCTTTCGCCGCGACCTCTTCTTCAGACTAAACGTCGTCCCGCTCGTCCTGCCCTCTCTGCGCCAGCGCCAGGAAGACATCCCGCTGCTCGCGGCGCACTTCGCCGCCAAGGCCGCCGAGAAGCACGGGCGCACGCCGCAGCCCGAACTGGACCCGGAGTTGATCGAGGCGCTGGTCGAGTACGAGTGGCCGGGCAACGTGCGCGAACTCGAAAACATTATCGAGCGGCTCGTCGTGCTGACCACGGGGCCACGGCTCGGCGTGGAGTTTCTGCCGGAGACGATGCAGCGCACGCTGCCGAAGCACGCGGCGCTCGGTGACGAGACGACGCTCGAAGGCGCTATGGCCGCCGTCAAGCGCAGGGCAATTGCCGCCGCCCTCAAGAACGAAGGTGGCAACAAGGTCGCCGCCGCGCGCCGCCTCGGCATCAGCCGCTCCTACCTTCACCGCCTCATCAGCGAGCTAGAGATAGCCGAACCCGAAACGCCAGCGCTGAGAAAGTAAAAAGGCAAAAGGTAAAAGGCAAAAGGGAAGATGAGAGACAAGCTCTTGTTCTTCCCTTTTGCCTTTTGCCTTCCTTCCTGTCCACAAATGTAGACACGTGCTATCCGTTCAGTTAGCTCTTGAGGACAGTTGGGCCAATTCCGCGCGTTGCCGCAGGATTTGCAGCCTCTCGAAAACCTTGTAGTTTCGCGGTTTCTTTGGGGAGGCGAGGCTCGCGGGTTTTTGTTGCGATTGCGGTATGGGCATTGCAATGAAGCTGCAACAGCTAAGGAGTAGAGCCAGGATGAAGCCCAGAGTTTTAATAGTTGATGACGACACGGCCATCACGCAGCAGCTTTTTTGGACGCTGTGCGAAGAGTACGACGTGATGACGGCCAACGATCTCGCATCAGCGGTGCGACGGGCGACCATCTACGAGCCGGCGGTTTCGATTCTCGATTTGCACTTGCCGCCCGCCCCCGATTCACCGGAAGTGGGCCTGCGGATACTCGGATATTTGAAAGACCGTCTGCCGCACTCGAAGGTGCTGATCGTCAGCTCCGCGGCTAACGAAGAGATGCGCGACGCCTGCTTCGCCAACGGCGCGGACGAATTCCTCGACAAGCCTTTCGAGATTGAGAACCTGCTGGCGACCGTGCGGCGCATCGCGCCGGAGCACGTCTTCGGCGCGGCCGATTGAAAATTTTTTCGCGGCGGCCGCAGGCAAAAGGCCACGGCCGCCCGCGTCACCGGACTTGTGACATGAGCAAAGCGCAGGACATTCTGTTGATGGCGGTCGTCGCCCTCTACGCGCTGCTCACGGCGACGCGGCTCTTGACGACATGCGCGCAGCTTCTACAGACGAAACCGCGACGCACGGCAGTCGCGAGAGAGTCCTATAGATTTTCGAGCAAAGGGAAGGTCGTGAGTGGACTCGCGCAGTGGCGCGCTAGGTCCGGCATGTGAGGTAAGGTCTGAGGAAAAGGAAGGCGGGCGGCTGCCTCACCAACCGCCCACCGACTTACAGTTCTTTGTTAATCAGATTCGGCCGCTCGCCCCCTTTGAGAGGCCGTGAAGCGCCCCGCGTATGTGGAATCCCCTCCCACGGCGCGGAGCCAAGAAGCCCCTGCTCCCATTCGACTCCTGCCCTGAGTCGCAGGGGCTTCATTATGCCTTGAAAACAACCACCTTCGGCGGCTTTCTTGATTCAAACAACCTGACACCATCAGCGACGATTTAGCTGCGACACTGTGCGACAAGTGACGACACTACAGGTCGCATCAGTTTTACTCGGCCGGCTCGTTGATGTCGGGCACCGGACGCCTTATGATTCGGGCGCGCGCCGGGCAGGGTCGGCGCTCGATGAAATGATGAGCGAGTCTTCCGCACACAAGGTAGAGCTAAAGAAGGACGGGACACTCACTCCGCGCGCGTTTCGCAGACTACTCAATTGGCTGGATGAAGGTGCGGATTCCGGCGGGCAAAAATACCTGGAGATGCGTCGGCGTCTTGTGACGTACTTCGACCGTAAGAGTTGCGCGACGCCCGACGAGTTGGCGGATGAAACCCTGAACCGCGTCGCCCGCAGGCTCGAAGAGGAGGGTGTCATCGAAAGTGACGCCCCGGCGAGATACTGTTACATAGTCGCGCGCTTTGTCTTCATGGAACATCTGCGCGCGTCGCAGAAAGACGCCGCGCTGCTTGATGACATGCGGCGACAGGCGCGCGGCGAAAATGCCGGCGACGAAAAAGAGATTAAAGAGAAGATGCTGAATTGCCTTGAGCAGTGCATAGGCAAGTTAGAGCCCCTGAGCCGCGAGATCATCACACGGTATTACGTGGGCAAGGAGCGGGTCAAGATCGAGAACCGGCGCGCGTTGGCCGAAGAGTTAGGGATTAGCGTGAACGCCTTGAGCGTACGCGCCTGTCGCATCCGCGACAAACTCGAAGCCTGCGTCCGCCAGTGTGTCGGCGCGGGGTGAAATACTTTTCAAAAAATATCTAATAGGTGTAAGGAGCAAGGCGAGTGGGCCTTTCTTCCGCCCGACATGAGTAAACAGAGATACGACAATGAAACCATCGCGCGGTATCTGCTCGGCTCACTGCCCGAAGCGGAGGCGGAAGCGTTGGACGAATTGAGTCTCACTGATGACGAATTCGCGGACTCGTTAATGGCCGCCGAGAAAGATTTGGTTGATGCTTACGTGCAGGGCGAATTGAGTGGCGCGGAGTTGGAACGGTTCAAAACTTACTATCTGGCTTCGCCTCTCAGACGTGAGAAGGTGCAGTTTGCGCGAGCGTTTCAGGTCTTCGCGGAGAAGGGGGCTGTCGCGCAAGCGGCCGCAGTCGAGGCGGAAATTCCTGCCGAAGTTGCGGAGAGACGAAAAACTGCGGGGTGGTTCTTCGGGCCGGGAGTCCTCAAGACTAAGCGCCGGGCGCTGCGCTGGGGCGCGGCTTTCGCGGCGTTAGCCTTGCTCGTCGCGTGCGCCTGGTTGGTGTTGGAGAACAGGCGGCTGCGTCAGCGCGCGTCTCAAATCGAGGCGCGGCCGGACGTGCCCACAGCGCGCGAACAGGAACTGCAAAAGGAACTCGAAGGGCAGCGCGAGGCATACGCAACGGCCGCGCAAGAGCTTGCGCGTGTGCGCGAAGAACGCGCGCGTTTAGAGCAGGAGTTGAAAGGAGAACAGGAGCGGCAACGGCTCGCCGAGCAGCAACGCGCGGCCGGGCAACAGTCGCCGCCGTCGCAGGGAGGAGCCAGCATCGTTTCGTTCATCCTCGCGCCGCAAATGCGCGGCGTCGAACAACCGCCGACCGTCTCCGTCCCGGCCCAAACCGATTATGTCGCAATGCAGTTGCGACTCGAACCTAACGATTATCCAGCTTATCGTGTCTCACTCCTGGACCAGTCGGGCAATCGAACTCTCTGGCGCAGCAATAAGCTCAAGGCGAGGGCGGGGGAGAATGGTCAGGCTCTCGGTGTCAGTTTCCGCGCCGGTCTGCTCGGGCCGCAGACTTATGTGCTCAGAGTCTACGGCGTCTCGGCGGCCGGTACACCGGAAGTCCTTAGTGACTATCCTTTCAAAGTTGTGAAATAATATTTTCACTAACCCGACACCAAAGAAGCTTCCGCCTCGGCACGGAAATGGGGGTGGGTTAATGTTCAGACGGATAAACGACTGCGGTCCGGGGCTCAGCTTTCCGGCCCGTGCAAGCCTGCATCTCATCCCTCTTGTCTTGCTCTCCCTCTGGGTTCAATTCACTCACAACTCAAACGCACAGGCGCAGGAAGGACAGGAAGTCACGCCGCTCGAATTAGGCAAGCCCGTCGAGCGCGAATCCTCCGGCAGCCAGGGGCATGCGTATCAAGTCACGCTGACTGAAGGACAGTTCGCGAATTTCGTTGTCGAACAGCGAGGCGTTGACGTGTTGACGCGGCTGTTCAGCCCGGACGGAAAATTGATTGTCGAGCTTGACGCCGAAAGCCGCACACAAGGGCAGGAAAGTTTGGAAGTCGTGGCCGATGCCACGGGCGCTTACAAAGTTGTGGTCAGCGCGAAGTACAAATTGCTTCCGGCGGGACGTTATGAGATTCGCCTGGCCGAGCTGCGGGCCGCGACTCAAAAAGAGGGCTCGCTGGAGGAAGCTCGAAGGTTGCAGACGCAAGCCCGGCGGGTCTTCAACGCGGGCGATTATGGCGAGGCAATCAGACTAGGCGAGAAATCCTTGAGCCTCAGGCAGGGCATCTTAGGCCCGAATCACCTCGATGTCTCTCAGGCTCTTTTTCACCTGGCCCTTTACAGCCGGAATGCGGGCGACATTCCCAAAGCGGAACAACTGTACTTGCGTGCGCTGGCGATTAGAGAAAAGGCGTTGGGGCCGGAGCACGTGGACGTATCTCAAGTCCTCAACAACCTGGCATATCTCTATTATTACAACCTACGCGATTACCGTAGTGCGGAACCGCTTTACCAGCGCTCGCTGGCTATCAAGGAGAAGGCGCTGGGCGCGGCTCATCCGCAAGTCGCTTACACGCTCGTCAACATGGGCCTGCTCGAATGGAAGAAGGGCGATTACGTTAAGGCTGAGGACTATTTTCAGCGCGCGCTGACAATCTTTGAGAAGACTTCGGGTTCCGAAAGCAACGAGGTCGCAACCACCACGCATAATCTGGGAATCGTTTACAAGGAGAGCGTTGATTATGCGAGGGGCGAAGTTGCTTACAAACGTGCGCTGCAAATCTGGGAAAAAGTGTTCGGCACGCAACACCCGCAGGTCGCCCTCGCGCTTGAGAGCCTCGGCATTCTCTACCGCGACAAAGGGGATTACACGAGCGCCGAGCCTCTTCTTCAGCGCGCCCTGGAGAT
>DATFCB010000670.1:0-5845 GCA_035253525.1 Pyrinomonadaceae bacterium
GCACCTCGCAGAAATTGTATTGAGTTCCTGTCACAAGATGAGGCCGGGCCTGTCGAGGATGAAAATCTGTCTTCCGGGCTTCCTTTTAGCCGGCATCTCCTATAAAAATCATTATCTGGACGAGCTGTATACAACATCTTCGTCGGCGCTCAAGCCGTTTGTCTGAGGAGACAATCATGAAAAAATTTGCGGTTCTTATCTGCCTGGCCGCGCTCGCCGTGGCGGGCTGCACGTCGAAGGTCACGGGGTCGCTGGAGGTTGATGGCTCGGCCTTTGAGGTGAAGGAGTGTCGCTCGGGGCAGGCGTTCGGCTTTTCCGGCATCGAGTTGACGGATGCGACGGGCCGCCGCATGCGCCTGCTGGTTAACGGGGACGGGACTTGCACGGCGGCGCTGTTCAAAGGCGACAGCATGACGGGCGACCGGCTGGGCCAGTGCGGCGCGTTGGAGATTCAGGCGCAGTCGAGTCGAATCAATTCGATTACTAACGTCATGGGCAAGGCCCAACTGGCTTGCGAAGCCGTCGGCCATAAGATTGCCGGCAACATCGAATTCGAGAATTGCCACTGACGCGAGCATAAAATTCTCACGCAAAGGCGCAAAGACGCTAAGAAAGCGCGCAAAGGGATGAGGCATTCAAACTCTTTGCGGTCTTCTTAGCGCCTTTGCGCCTTTGCGTGAGATCGTTTTTTAGGCTAACAGTCGTTCGATGACGCCGTAGCTCGCTTCCAACGCTTCGGCCAGTTTCTCGGGCTGCGAGCCTCCGCCTTCGGCCATGTCGGGTTTGCCGCCGCCGCGCCCGCCGACAATCGGCGCGAGTTCCTTTATCACCTGGCCCGCGGGCACGCGCTTCAACAAATCCGGCGAAGTTCGGACGATGAGCGAGACTTTGCCGTCGCCTGAGCGGCCGAGGACGACGACGCCTGACTTGATGCGCGCGAGCAGTGTGTCGGAGAGTTGACGCATCCCCGCCGCGTCGAGGCCGTCGGCCTCGCGCGCCAGGACAAGGACTCCGTCCGCGACCTCGCGCGCCTCGTCGCCGTTCGACGAAGACCCGCCGCCCGTCGCCAACTTCAGCCTCAACTCGTCCGCCTCGCGCCGTGCCTTCTTCAACTCTTCCTGAAGACGGCTGACGGCCGCGTTGATGTCGTTGCGCGAGGCGCGCAAGCCTTCGGCGACCTGATCCACGAGCGCCTCCGTCTCCTGAAAGCGCGTGAAGGCGTCCGCGCCCGTGACGGCGCGTATGCGGCGCGTGCCCGAAGCTATGGATTCGTCGCTCGTGATTTTGAAGAGACCTATGTCGCCCGTGGCGCGGACGTGCGTGCCGCCGCACAACTCTTTCGAGAAAACGTCGCCCGCGAGTCCCGGCACGGACAAGACTCTTACTCTCTCGGCGTACTTCTCCCCGAAGAGCGCCATCGCCCCGGACTTCATCGCCTCGTCGAGCGACAGAACGTCCGTCTGTACACGCTCGTTGCGCAGGATGTGATAGTTGACCAGACGCTCTAATTCCGCTATCTCGTCGCGCGTCAGCGGCTGGTAATGCGTGAAGTCGAAGCGCAGGTAGTTGGGCGCGACGACAGAGCCCGCCTGCTTGACGTGCGTGCCGAGCACCTCGCGCAACGCCGCGTGCAAGAGGTGCGTTGCCGTGTGGTTGCGGCGCGTGGCGTCGCGCTTTTCCGCGTCCACCTGCGCGCTCACTTCGTCGCCGACACGGAGCGCCCCGCGCTCGATTGTGACGCGGTGAACGACGAGGCCGCCCGTGGGCGAGACCGTGTCGTTGACGATTGCGTGCACATTGCTTCCGGCAAGCGCGCCGGTGTCGCCGACCTGCCCGCCGGCCTCGGCGTAGAAGGGCGTGCGGTCCAGGACGACTTCGCCATCCTCGCCTTCGCGCAATTCTTCCGTCTCCTCTTCGCCGTTGATGACGGCGAGGACGCGCGCGCCGTCCAGCCGCGTCCCTTCGTAGCCCGTGAACTCGCTGCGGCCCACGCGCTCCGCGACCTGCGCGTAGACGGGCTTGGTTTTTGTGCCAGCCGCAGCCTGCCCGCGCTCGCCCGTCTGCTGAATCTCTTTGAGCGCCTGGTCGAACGATTCGTTGAACGTCTCTTCGTCCAGTTGAAAGCCCCGCTCCTCCATGCTGACGCGAATAAGATCGCGCGGCGTCCCGAAGGTGTCGTAGAGCCGGGCCAATTCTTTGTAGTCCGGCATCGCCCCGTCGTGTGTGACGGAGAAGAGCGCGTCCATCTTCTGCAATCCGACGGTCAGGGTCGAACCGAAGCGCTCCTCTTCGAGCTTGACCATGCGCTCTATGAACTCGCGCGCCGCCTCAAGCTCCGGGTAGGCTTCCGACATCTGTGTGACGACGAAGTCAGTCACCTTGTGGAAGAACGCGCCCTCGAATCGGAGCGTGTGGCGGCCCTGGTAGATGGCGCGGCGCATGATTTTCCGCAGGACGTAGTTGCGCCCCTCGTTACCGGGCAGAATGTTGTCGGCGATAGCGAACGCGGCCGTACGCGCGTGGTCCGCGATGACGCGCATCGCGAAGCCCTCGTTAGTCTCCGGCTCGTAATATCTGTCGGCCAACTGCGCCGTGAACTCTATGATCGGGCGAATCAGGTCCGTGTCGTAGTTCGACTTCACGCCTTGCAGGACGACTGCGAGGCGCTCCAATCCTGCGCCCGTGTCAACCGAAGGCTTCGGCAGAGGCGTCTGCACGATCTCGCCCGTGGCCGTCCTGGCGCGCTCGTACTGCATGAAGACCAGATTCCAAATCTCCATCGTCGTGTCGCCCGGCCCGTTGACTAACTCGGCGCGATTCTTCGCCGGGTCCGAAGGGTCTTCGCCCATGTAGTAATGAATCTCGCTGCAAGGCCCGCACGGGCCTGTGTCGCCCATCTGCCAGAAGTTGTCCTTGCGTCCGAAGCGCAGGACGCGCTCAGGCGGTGCGCCGACCTCCTGCCACAGGCGCTCGGCCTCTTCGTCCGCGGGGACTTCCTCGTCGCCCTCGAAGACCGTGAACCACAGGCGCTCAGGTTCCAGGCCGTACTCGTTGACGAGCAGGTCCCAGGCGAAGCGTATGGCGTCCTTCTTGAAGTAGTCGCCGAAGGAAAAGTTCCCCAGCATCTCGAAGAAGGTATGATGACGCGCGGTCTTGCCGACTTCGTCCAAATCGTTATGCTTGCCGCCCGCGCGCACACACTTCTGCGAGGTGGCGGCCCGCACGTAGTCGCGCTTCTCGACGCCCGTGAAGACATCCTTGAACTGATTCATCCCTGCGTTGGTGAAGAGCAGCGTCGGATCGTTGGCGGGCAAAAGCGGACTCGAAGGCACGGCCTTGTGCCCGTTTCTCTCGAAATACTCTAAGAATTTTTGGCGAATCTCGTTTCCAGTCATAATGAACAAATCCCGTCGTCTCTGCGTAAAAACAAAAGTTTAGCACGCGCTCCGCACCTGAGCGAAACAGCCTTGACGGCAGGTAGTGGCTCAGTTTCAAGCGGGACGAAGAAAAAGGTAGACTCACGCAAAGACGCAAAGGCGCAAAGAAAACCGCCAAGGTAAGACAGCATTCAACCCCTTAGCGCCTTTGCGTCTTTGCGTGAGACTCTTCCTCGATGAAGATGAACCGGAATTTCAAACTGAACCACTACCCGACAGCACGCGCTAAGGAGTTCAAAGATGAGAAGCCCTTTCAAAATCGCCACGCTGACAGGATTGATAGCCGCCTTTTTATTCTTAACCGCCGTCCCGGCCGTCCTCGCGCAGGTCAAGCAGCGGCCCGCGGCTTCTTCGTTGAAGACAAACGCGAAGAAAGCGGAGTTGGTCGCGCGTCTGGAAAAACTCATCCCGCAGTTGATGACGGACGGCGGCGTCCCGGGCATCTCCGTCCTCCTGATACACGACAACAAGGTCTTCTGGCAGCGCGCCTTCGGCGTCGCGAACGCGGAGACGAAACAGCCCATCACGGAAGATACGATCTTCGAGGCGGCGTCCTTGAGCAAGCCCGTCTTCGCCTACGGCGTGCTGAAGCTGGCCGACGCGGGCAAGCTGGACCTGGACACTCCTTTGGTGAAATACCTGCCCGGCGCTTACGTGGAATCAGACGAGCGCCTGAATCAGATCACGGCGCGCATGGTCCTCAGCCACCGCACGGGCTTTCCGAACTGGCGGCGCGGCGACCAACTCAAAATCAACTTCACGCCCGGCGAGAGGTTCAGCTATTCGGGCGAGGGCTTCGTCTACCTGCAAAAGGTGGTCGAGCGGCTGACGAACGGGACGCTCGACGCCTTCATGCAGAAGACGGTCTTCGGGCCGCTCGGGATGACGAGCAGCAGCTACGTCTGGCAGGACCGTTACGAGTCGCGCAAGACTTACGGCCACGACTCGTTCGGCTCCGTCACAGGCCGCCGCAAACCGACGGAAGCGAACGCGGCGGCGAGCCTGCACACGACCGCCGCGGACTACGCCAAATTCGTCATGGCCGTGATGACGGGCGCGGGGCTGAAGAAACAGACGGCCCGCGAGATGCTGACCCCGTACGTCAAAGTGCAGGAGGGCTGCACGGACTGCGTCACCAACCCGACGACGGGCGCGCTCTCGCAGAACGTCTCGTGGGGGCTCGGCTGGGGCTTGCAGCACACGGCGGACGGGGATTCTTTCTGGCACTGGGGAGACAGCAACAACGACGCGCAGGCTTACGTCGTGGCATTCCCGAAACAGAGGCTCGCGCTCGCCGTCTTCGCCAACAGCGGCAACGGCCACTCCATCATCCCGCGGATAATTGACGCGGCCATCGGCGGCGAGCAGCCAGCCGTCACCTGGCTCAACTACGATCCTTACGATTCGCCTTTCAGAGTCTTCGCCAGAGACATCCTCGCGCGTGGCGGGGCGGCCATCAACGAGTACCGCGAGCGCATAAAGACCGGCGCGCCTGCTTTGAGCGAAGTCCAGATGAACCGCCTCGGCTACGCGCTGCTCTCTAAGAAAATGCTCGACGCGGCCGTGGAGGTTTTCAAGCTGAACGTCGAGGCGTTCCCCGAATCCTGGAACGTCTACGACAGCCTCGGCGAAGCCTACATGCTCAAAGGCGAGAAAGAATCGGCAATAAAAAATTACCAGAAGTCCGTCGAGCTGAACCCGAAGAACGAAGGCGGCATCGAAGCGCTCAAGAAGCTAAAGGGAATGCAAAATTAAAAATGAACAATGCAAAAGTGAGGCGGAGAACCATTTTTAATTTTCATTTTGCATTCCTTTATTCTTCGTCGGACGCGGCGCGGACTTTTTGTGAGACGAGGTCGTAGGAGAAGCCCTGACGGAGCAGGTGGTCGAAGAGGCTCTTCAGTTCGGCGCGCGTTTGGGGGCGACCGCGCAGGCGCGTGCGTTTCGCTATCGCGCGGTCAATCAAGTCTTCTTCGGGCGTCTCCTGGAAAACGAGCTTGAGGGCTTCGTCCGCCGTCTCGCGGTCCACCTTCTTCATCTGTAGGTCGCGCTGTAGGCGCTGGCGGCCCACAGGCTTCTGGCGCACGCGGTAAGAGGCGTAGCCGAAGGCGAACCGCTCGTCGTTCAGGTAGCCGTATTCGCCCAGCTTCACCAGCACGGCCTCCACTATCTCCTCGCTCGTCCACTCCTTTTCGAGCAGCCGCTCGCGCAGCTCCGCCACCGAGCGCGGCTTCGCGGCCAGCAACTTCACCGCCCGCTGAAACGTACGCTCCCGCGCCTTCTCAGGATTGACGGGCCGCGCAGCCTTCTCCGCCTCCTCGCCCTCCGGCTGCTTAGCTTTCGACTTCCAACCTCTATTTCGCATCGATACACACACTTTATCGCAGCCCGAAAGCCACCTGCAATCG
>DATFCB010000671.1:0-4375 GCA_035253525.1 Pyrinomonadaceae bacterium
CTATAGCGAGTACGAAGGCGTGGGCCACAGCGTCTGGCTCAACGCGCTCAGCGAGCGCGACCTGATGCCCTGGCTTTTGGCACAGCATCTGGACTGAAAAGTTTTATCTCGGTTTGCAATTGAGTGTAGGTTAAAGAAAAACATCTCACGCCAAGACGCCAAGGCGCGAAGAAAAGTGCGCAAAGCGAAGAAGCCTTCAACCTCTTGGCGGTCTTCTTTGCGCCTTTGCGTCTTGGCGTGAGACTTTCTCTGGCTCACACTCAATTGCAAGTGGCTATATTAACCGCTGACAGACGAAACGACACGGAACGCTCAGCACGCTTCGTGTCGTTTCTTGTCTCTTCGCGCTTAACTTACTTCAACTCTAATCCGCCGCGACCGGCTCGTGCTCCGGGTCAATGGTGGTCAACTCGGCCATGACCATGCGCTCGCCGGTCTCCGCGCAGCACGTGTCCTCTGTCGGCTCTTCGACTACGGGGTCGCCGCGACGCGGCAGATAGAACGCGACGAGGAGCGCCAGCGCCGAGACCACGGTCCCGACCCAGAAGACCCTGTGAATCGCAGAGGCCATCGCCCCGCGCAGGGCGTCCAGAGCGCCGGGCGCGAGTGCGGCCTGCGCGTGCGGGTCAATCAACGCGTTCGGGTTCGCCGCAAGTTGCTCCGCGCGCTCGGGCGTCAACGCCGCGTTCCCCGTCCGCGCCACTTCGCTCAACTGCGAAGCGAGCCCCGCCGAAAGGACCGCGCCCATCACGGCGACGCCGACCGCGCCGCCGATTGAGCGCGCGAACTGGTTGAGCGAGGTCGCCACGCCCAACTGCGCGCGCGACACGGCCTGCTGCACCGCGAGGATCAGCGTCAGCATCGTCAGGCCCAACCCCGCGCCGATTAGTATCAGGTCAATGTAGAGCCAGATGCGCGCCGTCTCGCGTTGAAAGTTCGAGAGCAGGACGAAGCCGAGCGTCAGAAGTGTGAAGCCCACGACGCACGTCGGGCGGTATCCGACCTTGAGCAGCAGGCGGCCGCCTATGACGGACATCCCGACCCAGCTCAGCATGAGCGGCGTCAAGAGCGACCCGGCCTCGGTCGCGGTCGAGCCCAGCGCGCCCTGCGCGAAGAGCGGGATGAAAGAGATCGCGCCGAACATAGCCACGCCCGCCAGGAACCCCGCCGTGACTGCGACCGCGATCACACGGTTGCGGAAGAGCTTGAACGGAACAATCGGGTCCGCGGCGCGTCGCTCCACCCAGGCGAAGAGCGCCATCAAGGCGACGGCCCCCGCGAAGAGCGCTAGGTTCGCGGGCGCGAGAAGCGTCGCGAGGCTCGTCCCGCCTTCCACGAGCGCGAGCATCAGAAGTGTGATGGCCGCCATCAGGAGCGCCCCGCCCGCGTAATCAATCACGGGCCGCTTCGTGCGCCTGGGTTCTTTGAGCGCGAGGCCGATGATGAGCGCGGCCGCGAGTCCCACGGGCAGGTTGATATAAAAGACCCAACGCCAGGACAACTGGTCAGTGATGAAGCCGCCGACGACCGGGCCGATGACGCTCGACAGTCCCCACACGCCGCTGAAGAACGCCTGCATGCGCGCGCGCTCTTCGAGCGTGAAGATGTCGCCGATGATCGTCATGCCGAGCGGCACGAGCGCGCCCGCGCCCAACCCCTGTATGGCGCGGAAGACGATCAACTGCGCCATGGAGGTGGACATCCCCGAAAGCACGGAGCCCGCGAGGAAGACAAAGATTCCGATCTGGTAAAAGAGCCTGCGCCCGTAGAGGTCTGAGAGCTTGCCCCAGACTGGCACAGTCACCGTGGACGTTATCAGGTAGGCCGAGAAGACCCAGCTATATTGATTCAACCCGCCGAGCGAAGAGATGACGGTCGGCATCGCCGTCCCGACCACGGTCGCCTCCAGCGCCGCCAGAAACATCCCCGTCATCACGCCCGCCGTCACGGCCCAACGCCGCCGCCCGGACATCTCCAACGTCGGCCGCTCCACCGCCGCCGCCGCACCCGCACTCGCACTCGCACTCATTACCCCTGCCCCTCGTTCTTAACTCTCGAATTTAATTATTAGCATCTTACCTTCGCGCAGATAGATTGAAAAAGTGTGTCGGGGGCAAGTGCGCGAGCGCGCCGCCCCCGATAATGTGCCAGAACCGGACGACCTTTAATTTTTACGCCACGCGCCGCCGCGACGCGGAGTTCAATCGTGCGCCCCGGAAACGCCGGAAGCTTAGTTCGCACACTAACCCTTCATCAGTTACCAGCCGGCCCGGCGCTTCCCGCTTTAAAATCGTCCGTGCGGAAAGGCGAGGCCGGGAGTCCCGCGCCGTTGTAGAGCGTGCTGACGGGGTTGTCGGCCCAGCCGTAGCGCACGGCGATGGGGAATTTGACCGACGGCGAAGAGACCCAGACCTCCTTGCCGTGGACGACCGCGTCGGCCCAGACGAAACGCCTGTCCTCGCCCGCGATGGCGAAGCCGCTCAAGCCTTCCGCGCCCGGCTTAATCACCAGCCCGCCGTCCGCGTGGTCGAACGAGAGACGTATCACGCCCCCGTCTTCCTTCATGCTTCGATAAACTGGGCCAGAGGAAGCCCCCTTTTTACCGTAAGCGATTTCGAGCGCGGCGAGCGCGAGCCGCCGGCCCACCTCCTGCTTGTTCTTAGGGTGTATGTCTTTGGCGTCGCCTATGTCTATGGCGACGGCGAGGCCCGCGCGCGGAACCGCTTGCGAAATTTTTAGCTGCGCCTCGCGCAGCCGCGCCCACTCCGAATCCCCTGGCACAGTTTTCCTGCCCAGGTAGTTGGCGAGCTGCACGATCAGGAACGGGAAGTCGCCCGACTGGAAGCGCGCGCGCCAGTCGCGAATCATGACGGGCAGAAGCCTCTCGTACTGCGCAGCGCGCCCGACGTTTGACTCGCCCTGATACCAGATCGCGCCCTTGATAGCGAAGGGTAGGAGCGGCGCAATCATCCCGTTGTAGCGCGCGTTGACCAGCCCCAGATTGCCGCTCGCAGGCTGCGTCGGCGGGGCCTCCTTCACCTCGCCGAGCTTGACGCTCGGCCTGTAACTCCACTCGCCCGCGAGCGAGACGGCCGCGCCACTGCCGTCCGCTGGCACAATTTTCATCTGCTCTGGCGAGCCGTAGATGCCGCCTCCGACGCCCGTGTCGAGCACGCGCACGGCAATGGTATTGACGCCGGGCTTGACGATGGAGGCGGGAACCTTGTAAGAGCGCGGCGCGTCATACTGGCTCATCGCGCCGACGCGGACGCCGTTGACGAACGTCGTGTCGCGGTCGTCAATCGGCCCCAGACTGAGCACGAGGTCACGCCCGGACCAGTCGGCCGGCAACTCGAACGTCCTGCGGAACCAGGCCACGCCGTCGTAATCCGCAAGCCCCGCGTCCTCCCAGAATTGCGGCAGCCGCATCGTCTGCCACTGGGACACGTCGAGCGCCGGGTCCGACCACGGGGGCGTGGCGCTTGAGCCGGGGTCGTTTTTGGGCCACCACGCTTCCGTCGTCCTGTCAACGTCAACGGCGGCTTTCGCCGGCGCGGTCATCGTCTCCGCGAGACTCTTGATGGCTGGCTGAAACTCCGCCATCGCCGAGAGCGCTTCGGCGCTGACCCAGCCTTCGGCCACGGTGCCGCCCCAGGACGAATGAATCAGGCCGATGGGGACGTTCAATTCCTTGTGCAGGTGGCGACCGAAGAAGTAAGCGACGGCGGAGAAGCCGCCCCACCCGCCGGTCGTGATGTTCGCGGGGGTCGTGACCAGCCAGCGCGCGTTGACCGTGCCCTGCGGCGCGGCGGCTATCGTCTTCGGGACGGCGAAGAGACGAACCCGAGGATAATTAGCTTGCGCGACCTCCTCCTTGGCGTTGTCCACCTGTGTGACGCCCATCTCCATGTTCGACTGGCCCGAGCAGAGCCAGACATCGCCGACGAGCACGTTGTTCAGCGTCACGGACTGTGGGCCAGAAATCGTCAGCGTGTAAGGGCCGCCCGCCTCGAAGGGGCCGAGCCGCGCCAGCCACTTGCCGTCGGCGTCGGCGGTCGCGGTCGCCTTCTGCCCGCGCAACTGGACGGTGACGCTCGCGCCGGGCGTCGTCCACCCCCAGACGGGAAACTTGACCTCGCGCTGCAACACCATGTCGTCGCTGAAGAGTGGATGAAGAAACGGCTTCGCCGCGGAACCCTCCTGAGCCTGTGCCAATTCCACGCCGCCGAAGAAGGTGAGAAACAAAAAGAGCACGAAGATTTTTCGCATAGTTAAAATCCTTCTGCCTTAATCAGAAAAGCCTCTCTTCTTTGCGTCTTTGCGCCTCCAGCGTGAGGTTAAGTTTCACGCTGGAGGCGCAAAGACGCAAAGAAAT
>DATFCB010000672.1:0-6475 GCA_035253525.1 Pyrinomonadaceae bacterium
TTTTCTTTGCGCCTTTGCGCCTTTGCGTGAGATTAATCGTACAGACCATTCACCACTCGTGTTATCCCATCCTTAATCAGCTCCGAACCAAAGTTAATCAATAGTCCGAGCCTCTTCTCCGCCACCCGAAGATACGTCAGCAACTGCTTCTTGTGTACTGGGGCTATAACTTCCACCGATTTTATCTCGACTATCACTTTGCTCTCCACAACAAGGTCGGCCCTGAAGCCATCATCCATTTTCACTTCTTCATAGTAGAGAGGGATTGGCTGTTGTCTCGCCACCTGCAATCCGCGCTTCGTGAGTTCATAGGCTAAGACTGTTTCATACACAGATTCAAGCAGGCCAGGGCCGAACACCGTGTGGATCTTATAGGCGGCGTTGACTATTTCTTTCGCAGCTTCGTTTTCGGTCACGGAGGAACCCTCACGCAAAGACGCAAAGGCGCAAAGGGTGGTGAGTGGGTTATAGCATATTGAGGTTTAGGTTAGAAGGGATAGATGCTCGTTCAAGAGTTCCCAGGCGCGGCGGACGTGTGTTTCGGTGGTGCGTATGTTGCCGATGGCGAGGCGCAGCGTGAAGAGATTGTTGAGGCGCGTGTGCGAGAGGAACATCTCGCCGGTCGCGTTGACGTTGTTCATCAGCGCTTCGTTGAGCGCATCCAGGCGCGCGTCTCGTGCGGCGTTCGACTCCCCGGACACTTCGGGGCGGGCGCGGAAGCAGACCAGGCCGAAGGGGACGGGCGCGAGCAGTTCCCAGTTCGGGGCTTCTTCGACGAGGGCCGCGAAGAGCCGCGCGAGGCGGCAGTGCTCGCGTATGCGCGCGGCCAGTCCGTCGTGGCCGAAGTAGCGTATGATCATCCAGAGTTTTAAGGCGCGGAAGCGGCGGCCGAGTTGTATCCCGTAGTCCATCCCGTTACGCACCGTCTCGGCCTCACTCGTTTTCAAATACTCGGGCACGAGCGAGAAGGCGCGGCGCAGCACGTCCATCCGGCGCGAGAAGAGCACCGAAAGATCAAACGGCGTGAAGAGCCACTTGTGCGGGTTGGTGACCAGGGAGTCTGCGCGCTCCGAGCCTGCGAGGATGTGACGCATCTCCGGGAGAATCGCGGCCGAGCCGGCGTAGGCCGCGTCAACGTGGAGCCAGATTTTTTCACGCGCGCACACCTCCGCGATTTCCGGCACAGGGTCTATGCTCGAAGTCGAAGTCGTGCCGACGGTGGCGACGGCGCAGAAGGGAAGAAAGCCCGCCCGCCTGTCTTCGTCAATCGCATGAGAGAGCGATTGAACGTCCATGCGGAATTCCGAGTCCACCGGGACCTGCCGGACGGAGCGCTGTCCGAGGCCGAGCGTGAGCGCGCCCTTTTCGATTGACGAGTGCGCCTGTTCCGAGACGTAGAGGCGCAGCAGCGGCAAGTCCGCGCGCCCGCTCATCCCGTCTTCACGGACTCTTAAATCCAGACTCTCCCGCGCCGCAGCAATCGCGTGCATGGAGGCGACGGAGGCCGTGTCGTAGATGATGCCGTCCAGCCCCGCGTCTAATCCCATCATCTGCCTGAGCCAGTCGAGCGCGACCTGTTCGAGTTCTATCGCCGCAGGTGAAGTGCGCCAGAGCATCGCCTTGACATCGAAGGCGGCGGTGAAAAGTTCCCCGAGGATGCCCGGAGACGAAGCGGAGGTGGCGAAGTAGGCGAAGAACGAAGGGTGGTTCCAGTTGGTCAGCGCGGGGATTATCAAACGGTCAACGTCTGCCAGTATCTCCTCCATCGCTTCGCCCTCGGCGGGGGGCGTCTGCGGGAGTCGCGAGATTAACTCGTTCGGCTCGACCTGCGCGAGCACGGGAAGGTCATGGACGCGTTCGAGGTAGTCTGCGACGCGGTCAATGGCTTCGTGGCCGAAGCGGCGGAAGTCTGCGGCGCTCATGTCGCCCAGTTCCGGCGCTTTTTCGTTCTCACTCATAAGCTCTCTGTCCGGCGAGGTGATTGGCAAAACTTCGGCTCGGACTATACATGCCCACCAAAGAAAAGTGCAGCCTGAAACCGGTTTTCTTTGCGTCTTTGCGCCTTTGTGTGAGGGAATCAAAATCAGTCACGCAAAGGCGCAAAGACGCAAAGGTGTTGAGCCTTGACGCGATAATTGCTCGACACGCGGCGGCAAATGGGTATAATGCGCCTCGTTCGCCAACAAAACGCGCGTCGTAAATTTGCTTCTGCGCCCGACTCGCCGCTATTATGCTGACAACAGCAATGAGAACATGTGGGTGTCGCGCGGCGCGCGGACTTGAGGTCATGCTCTAAAGCAGTGTGGCCGGACGGCCCTGAAGCCTCCGAGCCCGGATAGCGCGCTGCTTCAATCTTCCGTTTCGGAGTTTCAGCGAAACTTCAGCTTCAGCGAGGTAAAATATGAGACGTACTTTAATCGCTCTTGGATTGGTCGCCGTGATGTTCCTGAGTTTGAGT
This sequence comes from Pyrinomonadaceae bacterium, assembly GCA_035253525.1. Classification (GTDB taxonomy): domain Bacteria; phylum Acidobacteriota; class Blastocatellia; order Pyrinomonadales; family Pyrinomonadaceae; genus QHXM01. The sequence goes on from DATFCB010000672.1 coordinate 2,459, forward strand.
TGCGAGCGGCGCGGGGCCGACGGCGGCGGCGGCGGCGAACCCATCAAGGTGGGCGTGTACCTCGACCTTTCGGGCCAGACTTCCAGCTTCGGGCAGTCAACTAAAAACGGCATCGAGATGGCGACCGACGAAATCAACAAAGCCGGCGGCATCAACGGCCGACAGATTAAACTCTACATAGAGGACGAGCAGGGCGAGCCGGGCAAGGTGACGACGGTCGTCACCAAGCTCCTCCGCCAGGACCAGGTTCACGCCATCCTCGGCGAAGTCGCTTCGACCAACTCTCTGGCCGCCGCGCCCAAGGCGCAGGAAGCCAAGATACCCATGATCACGCCTTCTTCGACCAACCCGAAGGTCACGCAGGTCGGCGACTACATCTTCCGCGTCTGCTTCATAGACCCGTTTCAGGGCGAGGTGATGGCGAAGTTCGCCGCCAACTCGCTGAAGGCCAAACGCGCGGCCATCCTCGCCGACTTCAACTCCGACTACAGCAAGGGGCTCACGCAGTTCTTCAAGCAGAGCTTCACCAAGCTCGGCGGGACCATCGTGGACGAGAAGACTTACACGCAGACCGACCGCGATTTCAGCAGCCAACTAACCGCCATCCGCTCGACCAACCCGGACGTGATTTACATCCCAGGCTATTACGGCCAGGTCGGCGTCATCGCCAAGCAGGCGCGTCAGCAGGGCATCACCGTGCCGCTCCTCGGCGGCGACGGCTGGGACGCGCCGCAACTCTGGGACCTCGGCGGCGAGGCGATGAACAATACATTCATCTCGAACCACTACTCGATTGACGACCCGAAACCGGAGATTCAGAAGTTCGTGGCCGACTACAAGGCGCGTTATGGTGGGGTCGCGCCCGACGCCCTGGCGGCGCTCGGCTACGACGCGATGCGCGTCCTGGGCGACGCCCTCAAGCGCGCGGGCGACACCGACAGCACGAAGCTGCGCGACGCCATCGCCCAGACGAAGAACTTCCCGGGCGTCACCGGAACGATCACGATGAACGCCGAGCGCAACGTGGACAAGCCGGCCGCCGTGCTCGAACTGAAGCCGGCGGGCCGCCAGTTCGCGTACAAGGAGACCATCTACCCGGACGGCATGACTCCGCCGACCACCGCCGGAGCGTCGCCAGCCGCGTCGCCCGCGGCGGGAACCGCGTCGCCTGCGGCGGCGACGCAGTAAGAGCGTCAGGGGCCGGGCCGCGAGGGCCGCGACAGTAATCAAGTCTGTGCCAAAACCGAGAGCGGGAAGCTTGCGATGGATTATTTTGTCCAACAACTCATCAACGGGCTGAACATCGGGGCCATCTACGCGCTCATCGCGCTCGGCTATACGATGGTCTATGGCATCCTGCGCCTGATTAACTTCGCGCACGGCGACGTGTACATGGTCGGCGCGTTCGTCGGCCTCGGGCTGACAAAGCTCCTCGGCTACACGACTACCATCCCCGGCTACAACGCGGACACCGTGGGCCATTCTCTCTGGGGCGGGCTCACGCTCGTTCTCATCGGCTCGATGGTCGGCGCGGCCATCATCGGGATGGCGATTGAGCGCTTCGCCTACCGCCCCGTCAGGAAATACTCGCGTATGACGACGCTGATTACGGCCATCGGCGTCTCGCTCCTGATTGAGTACCTGTTTGTCGCGTGGTACGGCTCGGCCCAGCGGTCGTTCCCGTCGCTCGTCAAGAACGAGGCTTTCAATCTCTTCGGCGACGTGCGGATTTCCATGCCGCAGATCATCATCTTCGTCATCTCGATCCTGCTGATGATCCTGCTCCAATGGATTATTTATAAGACGAAAATCGGGACGGCGATGCGCGCCGTCTCGTTCAATCTCAACTCGGCGAAGCTGATGGGCATCAACACGGACGTGGTCATCAGCTTCACCTTCGCGCTCGGCTCGGCGATGGCGGCCGCGGGTGGAGTGCTCACGGCGCAATACAACCCGAGCATAGACCCCTTAATGGGCATCATCACGGGCCTCAAGGCGTTCGTCGCGGCCGTGCTCGGCGGCATCGGCAACATCCCGGGGGCCGTGCTCGGCGGCCTCGTCATCGGCGTGGCCGAGACGATGGTCGTCGCCTACGGCAGCGACATCGGCCTCGCCTCGTCTTACCGCGACGCCGTCGCCTTTACGATCCTGATTCTGGTCTTACTGCTGCGCCCGTCGGGACTGCTCGGCTCGACCGTGCAAGAAAAAGTTTGAAAACAGTGATAAGTGATAAGTGATGAGTGATAAGAGGGAAGCTCTTACTCATCACTTATCACTTATCACTTATCACTGAATTCTTATGCCTCCTTTCATCAAACGAATTGTCGGCGCGCTCGTCATCGTCATGGTGCTCATCGCGCTGAACGCGGCGATGAGCAACGAGGGGTTTTACGGGCTGGGCCTCCCGTACTACTACTCGCACCTCTTGCGGCTTGCGGGCATCAACATCATCCTCGCCGTCTCGCTCAACCTGATTACGGGCTTCACGGGGCAGTTCTCCATCGGCCACGCGGGCTTCATGGCCGTCGGCGCTTACGCGTCCGCGTTCCTGACCGTCTATTACACGCAAGGGTTGGAGCAGAAGTTGACGGGGATGCTCGGCGCGACGGCCGCGCAGGCGATAGTTTTCCTCATCGTGCTCCTGGTCGCCGCGCTGGCCGCAGCCCTTGCGGGACTCGTCGTCGGCATCCCTTCTTTGCGCCTGCGCGGTGATTATTTGGCTATCGTCACGCTCGGATTCGCGGAAATCATTCGCATCCTTTTAGTCAACGTCCAGCGGGTCGGCGGCCCGACCGGGTTCTCCGGCGCGATAGCTCCGTGGGAGGGGCGCGCGACCATCCCGCAGTACGCAAACTTTTTCTGGATAGGTCTGTTCGCCGTCATCACCATCATCGTCGTCTACAACATCGTCCGCTCGGACACGGGGCGCGCGTTGATTTCCATCCGCGAGGACGAACTGGCGGCGCAGGCGATGGGCATCAACACGACGCGTTACAAGGTGGTGGCCTTCGTCCTCAGTTCCGCGTTCGCAGGGGTCGCCGGCGGACTCTGGGCTCACTACAACTCGTTCCTGAGCACGCAGGACTTTCAGTTCACCCGCTCGTTCGAGGTCATCATCATGATCGTGCTCGGCGGGATGGGCTCGATCACGGGCTCCATCCTGGGCGCGGTCGTGATTACGGCGCTGCCTGAGTTGCTGCGCACCTACCCTTACGAGATAGTCATCGCGCTGGCGCTGATTCCTCTGGCGGCTTTGCTCCTGCGTCTCATCAGGCGCGAGCGCTTGCCCGAGGCTCTGCGCAGCGGATGGCCGCACGCCATCTTCGTCCTGGTCTTTTACGTCGCGCTCTTCTGGGTCACACGCCTCATCCTGATTAACACGTTGGACCTCGATTACCGGCTGAGCGCGCTGGGCGTTGATATCGCGAGCTACCGGCTGGTGATCTACTCGGCGCTGTTGATTGCCATGATGCTGACGAGGCCGCAGGGCTTGCTGGGTCACCAGGAGTTAGGCTTCAGTTGGCTCAAGCGCGCGCAGAAGCGGCCGGAAGGAGACGTGGCCGTGGGCGGGTCCGGGGGCGTGCCCATCGCCGAGCGCGACGCGCCGACGGCCGACCCCTACAAGGAGACGGAGAACAGATGAGCGGCCAACCGGAACAAGACGCAGTCCGCGCGACCAAGGAAGACGGCGTGATTACGGAGGCGGCGCGCACGGCCCGCTCGCAATCCGTGGTTGACGGGAGCGGGGCCACTTTGCGCACGACCCGCTGCACGATTCGCTTCGGCGGCCTCGTCGCCGTCAACACGCTCGACATGGAAGTTCACCAGGGGGAAATCTACGGCCTCATCGGGCCGAACGGCGCGGGCAAGACGACCATCTTCAATCTGCTGACGGGCGTCTATCAGCCGACCGAGGGCGAGATTTATTTCGAGGGCAAGCGTATTGACGGCCTCAGGCCGCACCAGATTTCGCGCCGGGGCGTCTCACGCACGTTCCAGAACATACGGCTCTTTCCG
>DATFCB010000673.1:0-10751 GCA_035253525.1 Pyrinomonadaceae bacterium
GCGGTTCGCTATTATCCGCGCAAAACAGTGGTCAGTGAAGACGACTGTCTTTTAACTGACCGCTGACCACCGGCCGCTGACCACTTTTATGTCCATTACTGCCGAATCGCTCTCGCTCGAACGGAAGATCAAGATGCACGAGGCGCGCGAGGCGATCATTGACCGCCTGGCGCTGGAGCTTCCGGCGAGCATTGACCTCGACAGGTTTCTGCGCGCCGTCGTCAAAGAGATCGGGCGGATGATGAACGCGGACCGCTGCGACGTGATTCAACTCGCGTCCGCGACCGAATTGCGCATCAGCCACGAGTGGCGCGCCTCCGACGACGTGCCGTCGAGCGAGGGCACGTCCATTCCGCTCGACCTGGGGCAGCTTTCGGAAAAAGTTGACCTGACGAAGCCGATTCGCCTGGACGATACCTCCGCTCCGGGGCTCGATGAGAAGGTGCGATTCCTGGCGGCCTCATTGGGCACGCGCTCGCTCCTGGTCGTCCCCGTCATGCTGGGCGGCGACGTGCTCGGCCTGCTCGGCCTGCACAACACGCGCGCGCCGCGCACCTGGCTCGACGACGAAGTCTCTTTCCTCCGCTCGATTGCGCGCCACATCGCGGTCGGCTACCAATACACGCGCATCTTCACGGACAAGCAGCGCGAGGCGGAGACGACCGAAGCGCTCCTGGAAATTGCCAACGCCCTGAATGCGCGCTCGGACTTCGGCGAAGTCACGCAGCTCGTCCTCGAACGCGCGCTTGCGCTCGTCGGCGCGGACTACGGCGCGCTCGGCGTCCTGGACCCGGCGGGCGGGCGCATCAGCCTCGCCGCCTTCAAGGCCGCGCCGCACGCCGCTATTGATTCCGTGCAGGGCTTGATTGCCGCGCACGGCCACTCTATGGACGTGACGGCGTACCCGGCGATGATGGAAGTTTTGGCACAGGGCAAGACTTTGCGCCTGCTGGATTCGGATTTGCCGTTCCCGATTCGCCTGATCTTCAACGCCACGCTCGGCGGGCGCGCGGCCCTGGTCGCGCCCGTGCGTGTCGGCGGCCAGACGTTCGGACTCCTCGGCCTGGTCTGGAGCGTCGCGCGCGAAGGCTTCGCCGACCACGAAGTCTCACTCGTCGAAGGCATCGCCGACCAGATTGGCACAGCCCTGGAGCGCGACCAGCTCTCCGCGGAAGTGATGCGCCTCAGAAGCGCCTTGCACGAGCGCCACGCCGAAGACCGCATCATCGGCCAGGCTCCCGCGATTCGCCGTGCGATAGAGCTGGCCTTAAACGTCGCGGACACGCAGACCTCCGTGCTCATTCAGGGCGAGTCTGGGACGGGCAAAGAATTGCTCGCCAATCTGATTCATTACAACTCGGGACGCGAAGACCAGCCCTACGTCAAGCTCAACTGCGGCGCGATTCCAGAGTCTCTGCTCGAAAGCGAACTCTTCGGCCACGAGAAGGGGGCGTTCACGGACGCGCGCGCGCGCCGCCAGGGGCGGTTCGAGGAGGCCGACGGCGGCACGCTCTTCCTCGACGAAATAGGCGAGATGAGTTTGTCGGCGCAAGTCAGGCTCCTGCGCGTGCTTCAGGACGGCGAGTTCACGCGCGTCGGCGGGAGCGAAGTCCTGAAGGCTGACGCGCGCGTCATCGCCGCCTCGAACGTGGACCTTGAGCGCGCCGTCGAAATTGGCACATTCCGCCGCGACCTCTTCTACCGCCTCTCCGTCTTCCCGATTCGCCTGCCCCCTCTGCGCGAGCGGCCCGAGGACATTCACCCGCTCGTCATACACTTTCTGGAACACTACAAGCAGAAGACGGGCCGCTTCATCTCAGGCATCTCGAAGGACGCGCTCTCGGCGCTCGTCGAGTACGAGTGGCCCGGCAACGTGCGCGAGCTTGAGAACGCCGTCGAGCGCGCCGTCATCATCGCCTCGGGCCGCCAGATAGAGCTGGACGATTTGCCGGAGGCCATTAGCCGGCGCGTCACGGACGAGCGCGCGCAACTGCGCCGCGAACGCATGGAGGCCGCGAGCGAGGGCCGCGCCGTGCAACTCGAAATCAACGTCCCCGCCACGATTGACGAGATCGAGCGCCGCGCCATAGAGGCCACGCTCGACTACACCGGCGGCGACAAGACGCGCGCCGCCAAGACCCTCGGCATCGGCCGCAAGACCCTCTACCGCAAGCTCCAACAGCATAAAACCAGTGATCAGTGATAAGTGATAAGTGATAAGAAAAGACAGTTACTCATCACTTATCACTTATCACTTATCACTGGTTTTATCACTTGTCACTTATCACCGTTCTTGATATTCTCCGAGCAGTATTTCTCGCTATCAAAAATGTTCGCCGGGGCCGTTGCGGTCTCCGGCCAGGAGAAAGGAATCTCTGATGGAAAACGACGATAGGCGCGGAGGGTCTGACGTTTCGACCCGCCTGACTTACCTTCTGATTGGCGGCGGCATCGGCGCGATTATCGCCTTGCTCTTCGCCCCCAAATCCGGGACGGAACTGCGCGGCGACATCGCTGACGTGACGCGCAAGGGCATTGACAAGTCGCGCGAGGGCGCGCGCTACATCGGCGACAAGGCGGGCGATTACTACGGCGCGGTGCGCGAGAAGGCCGGCGACTGGTACGGCTCGGCGCGCGAAGGCGTCGCGCGCAAGGGCGGGCAGTTCTCGGCGGCCGTCGAAGCGGGCAAACAGGCTTACAACGAGGAGAAGCGGAAGACGGAGCTTTCGGGAGCGTCCGAGGCCCAGCCGACTTACCCGCCGCAAGGCGACCTGAGCTAGGGGCAATTTTCAATTTCTGATTTGCGATTGGATAAGGACTAAAGATTCTTAATTCCTTATCCAATCGCAAATCTAAAATCAAGAATTCTTATGAGTGTTTACGACCCGATGTTCTGGGTGATGGTGGTTATCGCCGTCGCGTTCGTCGCGATTGCGGTTGCGATGTTCATCATCGCCAGGCTCGTCGCCAAGGCCGTCAAGACTGTCGGCCGGCTCGAAGAGCGCGTCGAGCCGCTCTTGCAGAAGGTCACGGCCTTGAGCGACCAGGGCCGACAGATTGCCGCGCAGGGGCGCGAGATTGCCGAGCAGATCAACACCATGTCGGGCCACCTCTCGACGGCCACGCAGCACTTCTCCGAATCCGCGGGCCTCATCAAAGAGGAGGTGCGCGAATTGAAGCTGCTCGTCGGAGAGACGGCCGTGACGGCGCGCGACAAGGTGGCGCTCGTCAGCAACACCATAGACAAGACGCACCAGCAGGTGACGACCACGACGACCTTCATCCGCAACAAGGTGATTCAGCCGGCGCGCGAGCTGGCCGCGATTATGGCGGGCTTCCGCCGCGGCCTCGAAGTCCTCGTCGCGCCAACGCCGAAGCCCGTTAATCAAACCTACGGAGAAGATGAGATGTTCATAGGCTGAAAAGCTGAAACATCAAAGGCAAGCCGAAAGGCCCGAACCATAGTCTTCGTAGTGAAGCAGGTTCGGGCCAAGTTTTTTGAAGGGATGAGGGCAGAGGGATGAGGGATGAAATAAAAGCTTTTGTCTTTACTTCATCCCTCATCCCTCCGCCCTCATCCCTCCGCCGACCGCAGGCGGTACTGACTTTTAACTTTCCCCCGACGCTGATATTGTTATCAGCTTGAGATTAGGAAACCGATTATGTCTACCGAAGCACCACTGGATTTGAAGAAGACGGTCAACCTGCCGAAGACCGCGTTCAGCCAGAAGGCCAATCTGGCACAAAGTGAGCCCGCCCGCCTCAAGAAGTGGACGGAGATGGGGCTCTACGAAATGATTCAGCGCGCGCGCGCGGGCCGCGAGAAGTTCGTCCTGCACGACGGCCCGCCCTACGCCAATGCAGACATTCATCTCGGCACGGCGCTCAACAAAATCCTCAAAGACCTGGTCGTCAAGTCGCGCTCGATGATGGGTTACGACGCGCCCTACGTTCCGGGCTACGACTGCCACGGCCTGCCGATTGAGCAGCACGTCGAACGAGACCTCAACAAGAAGGGCAAGAACAAGGCGGACCTCTCGCCCGTCAGCTTCCGGCGCGTCTGCCGCGAGCACGCGGCGAAGTCCTTGAAGTCGCAGACGCGCGACTTCCAGCGGCTCGGCATCCTCGGCGAGTGGGGCAATCCTTATCTCACCATGTCGAACCACTACGAGGCCGAGACCGCCCGCCTCTTCGGCCGCTTCATAGAGCGCGGCTACGTCTACAAGGGAGCACGCCCCGTCTACTGGTGCATACACGACCAGACCGCTCTCGCCGAAGCCGAGGTCGAATACAAGCAGCACAAGAGCCCTTCCGTCTACGTCAAGTTTCCGCTCGCGAGCGACCCCGCGCTGATTGACCCTGCTCTCGCCGGGCGCAAAGTTTTCTTTCTCATCTGGACGACGACGCCGTGGACGTTGCCGTCGAATTTAGGGATAGCCGTGCACCCTGATTTCGAGTACGCCGCTTTTGAGAACGGCGACGAGGTCTACGTCGTAGCCTCCGAGCTGCTCGGCGCGTTCGTGGCGAAGTGCGGCATCGGCGAGCGCGACGCGAACGGCGACCCCATAGCGCCGACGGTCCTCGCGCGCTTTCCGGGAGCGAAGCTCGACCGGCTCGAATGTCGTCACGCCTGGCTCGACCGCCCCTCGCTTGTGATGGTCGGCCAGCACGTCACGCTCGGCGGCGAGGCCGACGCGGAGACGGAGCTGGACGTGAAAGAGGCTCGGGACCCGAAGGCGACGGGCAAATCCGGCACAGGTTTGGTTCACACCGCGCCGGGCCACGGTCATGACGACTTCGTCATCGGCAAACGTTACGGGCTTGAGATTTACTGCCCCGTGGACAACGCCGGGCGTTTTACAAACGAGGTCGAACACTTCGCCGGAATGAGCGTCTTCGAGGCGAACCCGCGCATCGTGGAGTTCATGCGCGAGCGCGGCGTGCTCGTCTTCGACGAGGAGTACGAGCACCGCTATCCGCACTGCTGGCGCTGCAAAAATCCGGTCATCTTCCGCGCCACGCCGCAGTGGTTCATCTCTATGGACGCGAGCGGCGCGCACGCGGTCGTCGAGAAGGACGAAGACGGGCGCGACCTTTCTAACTACACAGAGAACTTCACGGACGACGAGTCGTCAACTTCGGAATCCTTGCGCGCGGGCGCGCTGCGCGAGATTAAGGAAGTCCAGTGGGTTCCGGCGTGGGGCGAGGAGCGGATGCGCAACATGCAGAAGGGGCGGCCCGACTGGTGCGTCTCGCGCCAGAGAATCTGGGGTGTGCCAATTCCCGTCTTCTACTGTGCGGGCTGTAACGAGGCCGTCGCCGACCCCGCTGTCATCAGCCACGTCGCCGACATCTTCGAGAAAGAATCGGCGGACGCCTGGTACGCGCGCGAGCCTGCGGCGCTTCTGCCCGCAGGTTTCGTATGCGCGAGTTGCGGCGGCACCGAGTGGACAAAGGAGACGGACATCCTGGACGTGTGGTTCGACAGCGGCTCGTCCTCAATCGCGGTGCTTGAGCGTTACGAATCCTTGCGCTGGCCTGCGGACGTGTATCTCGAAGGCGGCGACCAGTATCGCGGCTGGTTCAACTCAAGCCTGATGGTCGGCCTTGCCGCGCACGACCGCGCGCCTTACAAGGCAGTCATCACGCACGGCTGGGTCATCAACGTGCAGGGCCAGAAGATGTCCAAATCCGAGGGCACGGGCATCTCGCCCAACGAGGTCGTCAAAGACTCCGGCGCGGAAATCCTGCGCCTCTGGGTGGCTTCCTCAAACTACCAGGAGGACGTGCGCTGCTCTGACGAAATCTTGCAGCGCGCGAGTGACGCCTACCGCAAGTTGCGCAACACGGCGCGCTTCGCGCTCGGCAACTTGGACGGCTTCGACCCGGCGCGCCACAGCATCGCCGAAGAGGAGATGCTTGAGATGGACCGTTGGGCCTTAGCGAAGCTCGACGAAGTCGTCTCGCAGGTGAACGAGGCTTACCGCGCCTACGAGTTTCACACGGTCTATCACACGCTCTACAACTTCGCGACCGTCACGCTCTCCGCGCGTTACTTCGACATCATCAAGGACCGTCTCTACACGGCCGCGCCCAGAAGCGTTGCGCGCCGCTCGGCGCAAACGGCGCTCTACAAAATTGCGGACGCGCTGGCGCGCATGCTCGCGCCGCTTCTGGTCTTCACGGCTGACGAGATTTGGGAGAACTTGCCGCCCACGGGTGAAGGAGCGTTGAGGCCCGCGTCTGTTCACGTCGCTGAGTTCCCCACGGCGCGCGCCGAAGACAGGACGGCGCTTCTCGTCGCGTGGGCGCACGTTTTCATGTACCGCGACACAGTGCTGGTCGAATTGGAAAAGGCGCGGACGGCGAAGCTCATCGGCAGCTCGCTCGAAGCGCGCGTGGAAATTGCGGCCAGCGAGTACGCATACAAAGTGCTTGCTCCTTACCGCGAGCAATTGCGCTACATCTTCATCGTTTCGGACGTGAAACTCTCGCGCGCGGGAGATGAGGTTGAAGACGAGCAGATAGTTGTCAACGTTACTCGCGCGGCGGGCGAGAAGTGCGAGCGCTGCTGGAACTACTCGGCGCGCGTCGGCGAATCCTCTCGCTACCCGACGGCGTGCGAGCGCTGCGTGGAGGCTCTCAGGGAGATTGAGCGGGAGGAAGCGGCTTGAGCGAGCGGCGCATAGGCTGGCGCGTGGCCTACTTCATCGCGGCCCTCGGCGTCTACCTGGTGGATCAGGTGACGAAGGCTTGGGCCGTGCGCAGCTTGCGCAATGGCGAGAGCGTGACGCTCATCAGCGGCTTTCTGGACCTGACTTACGCGGAGAACCCGGGCATCGCCTTCGGGCAGTTGCAGAAGGGGGGATCCTTCGGGCGCTGGGCGCTCGTCGGGCTGGCGGTCGCGTCCGGCGTCTTTGTGCTCATCTATCTCTTCCGCACGGCGCGCACGGATGACAGGGTGCTCGGCGCGTGCGCGCTCCTTTTGGCAGGCATCGCCGGTAATCTGACTGACCGCGCGCGCTTCGGCTTCGTGATAGACTTCATCCTGCTACACTACAAGTCATATCACTGGCCCGTCTTCAACGTCGCGGACATGAGCATCGTCTTCGGCGCTTTCCTGCTCATCTTCGACATCTTCGTCACCGGAAGGAGCGAGAAGCGGAAGAAGAAGGCGGAAGTCGCGAGCGTGAAATCGGAGGCCAGCACGAACTAACGCGCTTACTTTTCTTCTGACTCCTGGATTCTGAATTCTGACTCCTGCTTTATGTTCCCTGAGCTATTCCGCATCGGCAACTTCCCCATCAACACCTATGGCGTGCTGCTGGCGCTGGCGTTTCTCTCCGCGCTCTTAATCGCGGCGAAATTGGCTGCGCGCGACCGATTGCCGCGCGAGCGCGTTTACGATTTGGGCCTGTGGATGCTCTTGGCGGCGATTGTCGGGTCGAAGGTGCTGATGCTGTTTACGGAGCCTGGCTACCGCGAGAACCCTTTGCGGCTTTTCTCGCTCGACTTCCTGCGCTCGGGCGGCGTCTTCTACGGCGGCTTCATCGGCGCGGTCGCGGTCGGCTATTTTCTCATTCGCCGCTACAAGCTTCCGTGGTGGAAGACCGCGGACGCCTTCGCGCCCGGCATCGCTCTGGGCAACGCCATCGGGCGGCAGGGCTGCTTCGCCGCCGGCTGCTGCTGGGGCAAGCCCACGCTCCTGCCCTGGGGAGTCCACTTCACGGAACTGGGCCACGAAGTCACGGGCGTCCCGACAATCGTCTCTCAGCTTGACGACCCGACGCAGCAGGCTTACTGGGCCGAGAAACTTGGCGACCTCTTCCAGCCCATTCACCTGCACCCGACGCAACTCTACGAGTCTTTCGGCGCGCTTCTCGTCTTCTTCTTCCTGCTCTGGCTCCACCGGCGCAAAGTTTTCAGCGGCCAGGTCATACTCTTTTACGGCGCGCTCTACGCCGTCATGCGCTTCACGATAGAGATTTTCCGCGACGACCCGCGCGGCGACATCGCCGGGCTGACTTCCCTGACGGGCCTCTCGACTTCGCAGATGCTGAGCATCATCGTCGGCGTCGCGTCGGTCGTCCTGCTCGTCGTCCGCTGGCGGCGCGCGCAAGGGAAAGGCTCCGGCACGCCCGACGCGGCCCGCGCCTGAGGATTTCACGAATGCAAAGCGAAGCGGCGGGACGAGGTGAGGAGGATGGGCCACAGACTCTCACGTTCCGCGTCGCCGACGCGGACGCGGGCGCGCGCCTCGACGCTTACCTCGCCGCGCGCATAGAGGGTTGGAGCCGCGCGCGCATCCATCGCCTCGTCGAAGATGGCGACGTGCTCGTCCGTGGGCGCACCGCGAAACCCGCTTACAAGCTGCGCGCGGGCGACGAGATTGAAGTCGAACTCGTGCCGACGGACGCGACCGCCTTCGTGCCCGAAGAGATTCCTATCCACGTGGTCTACGAAGACGACGACCTTGTGGTCGTCAACAAGCTAGCGGGGCTCGTCGTACACCCTGCGGCCGGCATCTCTTCGGGCACGCTCGCCAACGCGCTCGCCTTTCACTTCCGGCAACTCTCGACCCGCGCCGGCGCGATTCGTCCCGGCATCGTTCATCGCCTCGACCGAGATACCTCCGGCCTCATCGTCGTCGCCAAGAACGAAGCGTCGCACGAAAACCTCTCGGACCAATTTCGCGCGCGTGAGGTCTTCAAGTCTTACGTCGCGCTCGTCCACGGTCGCGTCAAGGAAGAGACGGGGCGCGTGGAGCAGGCAATCGCGCGCGACCCGCGCAACCGCACGCGCATGGCGGTCATAGCAAACGGACGGCCCGCGCTCTCGCTCTACCGCGTGCGCCGCCGCTTCGACCGCTTCACACTGCTTGATGTGGAAATCAAGACGGGCCGCACGCACCAGATCAGGGTCCATCTACAGTGGCTCAAGCACCCTGTCGTCGGCGACCCCGTTTACGGCGGCGGCCGCGACAACTCAATCACGGACCCGCGCCTGCGCGCCCGCCTCAACGCGCTCAAACGTCAGTTCCTGCACGCCGAGCGGCTTGGCTTTCGTCACCCGCGCACGAACGAGCCTCTGCGCTTCACCGCGCCGCTCCCCGACGAACTCTCGGGATTTCTTGAAGACCTGGCGTAATCGGCGCAAAGCTAATTACGGTATCGGCTCGAAGCGGCGCAGGAGGTTCTGGAAGCGCGGGTCGTCGCGGAGGGAGTCGAAGAGGGGCCAGACGCGAATCAGGACGAGGCCGGGGTGACGGTTCTCGTAAGCCTTGTTGATCTGCTCTATGGCCTGCTCCTTTTCGCCGAGCCCTGTGTAGACGGTCGCGAGGTACAGCGGCGAGACGTAGCGGCGTTTGGAGAGCGAGATCATCTGCGCGAGCAGTTTCTCGGCCTCCGCCCTGCGGCCCGAGGCCGCATAGGCGTAGGCGAGCGCGGCGGCCGTCTCAAGGTCGTCGGCGTTCAACTCGTCGCCTGTCGCCGCCTCCGCTGCGCCGCCGTCGCCCGCCGAACTCATCACGGTCTTAAATTCCGCGACGGCCTTGTCGTAGTCCTTCTTCTCGACGTGTGCCAGTCCCAGGTAGTAGTGAGCGACGGCGAAGCGCGGGTCAATCTCAAGCGTCTTGCGATACTGCTCAATGGCCTCGTCGTACTTGCGTGCGAAGTAAAGGTAGAGGCCGGAGTTCGCGCTGATGATGGGCGAGAGCGGGTCCAGGGTTTGCGCCTGCTCGATCTCGCGGCGCGCGAGGTCGTACTTGCCCATCTGCGTCAGGTAAGAGGCGTACCACTGGTGCGCGGTCGCGTAACGGGGATTGAGTTCGAGCGCACGCTTGAAGTCGCTCTCGGCCCCGCGCCAGTCCCAGTCGTAGGCGAGCTTGATGAAGGCGCGCGAGGTGTAGCCTTCGGCCAGATTGGGGTCAATGTCGAGCGCGCGCTGGGCCGCCTCTCTGGCGCTCGGCATGTGGTCGTTGGGCGCGGCCGCGCCGATGTCGCACAGGAGCGCGTAGGAGTCCGCCAGCCCCGAGTAGGCCAGAGCATAAGAAGGGTCTTTCTCCTCGGCCTCGCGAAAATACTTGATGCCGTTTCTCAGGCCCGCCTCGTCGCGCTTGTTCCAGAAGTAGCGGCCCTTCAGGTAAAGCTGATAAGCCTCCGTGTCGTTCGTGTAGCGCTTGGTCAGGCGCTCCTCGTCCGCGCCGGTCAGTTTCACTTTCAGCCGCTCGGAAATTTTCCGGGAGATTTCCTCCTGGACGGCGAAGATGTCCGAGAAGTCTTTGTCGTACTCCGCGCCCCAGAGCTGCGCGCCGTCGGCGACGTTGATCAGCTCGGTCTTGATAATCAGCTTCTCGCCGACCTTCAGCACGCGGCCCGTGAGGACCGCGCCGACGCCCAGGGATTGGCCCACTTCCTGCGGGTCAACACGTTGCCCCTTGTAGCGGAAGACGGCGTTGCGCGACATGACTTTCAGCTTCGGCAGCTGCGAGAGCTTGTTGATGATGCTCTCCGTGATGCCGTCGGAAATGTACTCCGCTTCGGGGTCGTTGCTGTCGTTGACGAAGGGCAACACGGCCACCGAGTCCACGCCCGGCGTGCCGCTTCGGAGGTAGAAGAATCCGGCGACGGCGAGGGTCACGAAGGCTAACACCGCGAGCGCGGCCCACTTGTGCCGGCCGACGTTCGTGACGATGTATTCGACGCTCGAAACGTTGTGGGCCGCGCGCGGCTCGGCCGTGCGCGAGGCGTGTG
>DATFCB010000674.1:0-4973 GCA_035253525.1 Pyrinomonadaceae bacterium
ACATCAAACGGTGCTTTCTGAGCAACGCCGACAAAGCTAAGGCTATGGTTTTCGTATAGTCTGTTTGCTTTCCCAATATCCGCATAAGCAGTCAGATTAGAGTTAATAGAAACGACAGTTCCCCCATCAAGGACTCTCTGCTGTTCCGAACCGTTATCGAACCCCACCATCGAGACGTGAACGTTCGCACCATTGAGAATCCAATTTCGGTCGCTTTCCGCAAAGAAAATGTCGCCTGTTTCTTTAATCCTATTCAAAACCTCACGATTAGCACCGCCGCGAATGCCTTGAGTTGCCAGCAGGCCAGCACGTTTAGCCTTGCTTTCTTCAATTTGCTTTCTAGCTTTCTCGAACCAGTAGCAAACAAAGTCAGATTGTCCGGGAATACGTGACGCGTAGAGTGAGCGTAGTTTCTCAACGTAATCATCGCCCAACTCTCTCCGCATTAACTTGTCGCCAAGAAACGGCGGGTTGCCGATGATGAAGTCGGCGGGGGGCCAGTCGGGTTCTTTGGGGTGTTCCGGGTCTGACAGGTCGAGAATGGCGTCTTTGTTCTCGAAGTTGTCCATTCGTCTGAGAATCGGCTCGGCGGGTGTGCCGTAGCCGTTGGCCTGTATCCATTGGAGGTAGCCTATCCAGAGCGTCGTCTGTGCCAGCTCGAACGCGTACGGGTTAATCTCTATGCCGCGGAATTGCCACGGGCCGACGAGCGGGATGAACTGGCCGAGCCCGCTGTCCCCGGCGTAGATCAGCACCTCTTTCTCCAAATCTTTCAGTTTCTGCAACGTCACGTAGAGGAAGTTCCCGGAGCCGCACGCCGGGTCGAGGACGCGCACCTCCGCCAGCCGCTCGTGAAAGGAGCGCAGGACGGCGCGCGCCTCCCGCTGCGCGCGGCTCTCGGCCTCGCGCGTCAGAGGCTTCTCGCGGCCCGTCGGCTGTCGCTTCCCGGTCCTCAACAAATTCTCGACCGCGCTCCGCGCCTCGTCCCACTCGCGCCGCAAGGGCCTGATGACGACCGGCTCGATCAGCGTCTCTATGTCCTCGCGGCTGGTGTACTGCGCGCCCAACTGCGAACGCTTCGCGGGGTCCAGCCCGCGCTCGAACAGCGTGCCGAAGACGGAGGCGTCAACCGCGCCCCAGTCGAGAGTGGCCGCCGCCTGCACGTGCCTGATCTCTTCGGCCGTGAGCAGCAGGACGGGACTGTCCGTGAAGAGGTCGCCGTTGAAGTGGCGTATGAGATGAAAGTAAAAGTCGCCGCCCGTCCGCATCGCGTCGAACAGCATCCCTATGAGGCGGCTGAAGTGCTCCGGGCTGTGAGCCTTCTCGACAATCTCGCTGAACAGTTGGCGCGGCAGCAGGCCGACATCTTCGGCGAAGAGGCAGAAGACTATCCGGTCCAGGAAACGTGCGACGGCCATCGGGTCGAGCCCGCGCTGGCGCAAGCCCTGCGCGACCTGAGCCAGCCGCTCGGCGACTTCCGTCGTGATGCTCACGCTTGTCGAGGCCGGGCGCAGGCGCTCCGGCTCGTGAAAGACCCAGCGCATCCTCTCTATGTTGCGCGGCTCACCCAGTTGGTCGAGCGTAATCTCGTGGGTCTTGTTGGCGGTGGCCGTAAAATTCGTGTGGATGATGATGCGCTCCATGTCGGAGACGATCAGGAGTGGAGGATTTTCCAGCGCCTCGCGGTACTTGAGCAACTGGTCGTAAGCGGCATTGAGGTCTTTGTGTTTGCCCTTATATTCCCAGCCGAAGTGGCCGCGCTTCCAGACATCAGCCCAGCCGCGTCCCCCGCCGTGTTTGGCCGCCCCGCGCTCGAACGTAAAACTCTCGCCCGACGGGTCAGCCTCCGCCGGCTTCGGGTGCTCGAAAACTTCGCACAAATCCAGAAAATGCTCCTGCGAAGCCGACCGCTCCGTCCGCGTATTCTTCTGCCACTTGTGTATGAATTCCGAGACGGTCATAGACTTTACGGCCAGTCCGCCAACCAGATGAGATTTGGAAAGCTTGAGCCGACAGCATTAACCGGCTTTTCGTCCGCCGTGACGCATTGACAATTCTCACGAACACTCAATGCCAGATAGAGAGCAGCGTCAACTGTCCGACGATTTGTGACCGCTATTTTGGATGCGTCTTCGAGGAGTTCAGCCGTCGGCGTAAGATTGAACTCTAACCGGCGAAATTTATCTACAATGTCCTGAGCGTCAGAGGCAGCCATGCCCTGGAAGATATGTTTCTTCCAGGCAATATTCGCAAATTCAGCGTTGATTAAATCCGGCGCAAGGAAGGAAATTGTTCCATTCTGGTAAGCATCAAGAATTCGTTGTGCTTCGGCCGAGTAAGGCTCGACGACAAACCATTTCACCGCGACGCTGCTATCTACGACGAGCTTGTCCATCAGCGCGCCCGGTCTTCGCGGACTAACTCCGTGCTGTCAGCCATCTCTCCATACTTGGAGAAAAGGCGCGCGCGTAAATCATTAATTTCACGCACGGCGTCTTTGCGTTGAAGGGTTTGAGCTTCGTCACGCTCCCATTCTTCAATCAAACGCTCGACACTTAACCCGCGAAGCTGCGCCTCTTTTTCCAGGCGGGCGTAAAGCTCATCGGAAATCGTCAACGTTCGGCTCATCAGAAGTCTCCGCGCAAGTTTCAATTGATTCCCATTATAGTCAATCCATATCGGAAAGCGCGAGCCCCTGGTCTCCCGACGGCCCCTACTTATTCAACACGTACTTGATGACCTGCGTGCGCGCCGCGACCAGCAATTCGTTCTTGTCGTTGAAGGCCATGCCGGAGGCGACGCTGCCGGGCACCTTGAACGAGTCCAGGTAGCGGCCCTCCGGGTCGAAGACGTGTATGCCGTTGATGTCGCTGACGTAGATGCGCCCCTGCCCGTCAACGGCGATGGCGTCCGAGGCGTGGAACTGGCCGCGCTCGTCGCCGGAACTGCCGAACCTGTTGACGAAGCGGCCGTCCGAAGAGAACTTGAAGACCGCCGCGCGGTGCGTCGAGAGCGCATAGACGTTGCCCAACCCGTCCACGGCAATGCCCTCTATCCTTTCGGGGTCGCCGGTCTGCGTCCCTATAGCCTTGGTGATGGTGCGCGTGACCTGGCCGCTTGAGTTGAAGCGCACTATGTCGTCGTCGTTGACCACCGCGACCAGGCCGCCGTCGGGCGTGGCGTGCGCCTGGTCGAAATAGGCGCGGCCGTGGTCGGTCGCGCTGCTGTACTCGATCTTGCCGAGCGGGTTGCCGGTCGCGCCCTCGAAGCGGGAGATTTCGCCGCGCTGGACGACGAAGACAGTCCCCTTGCGGTCGGCCGCCAACTGCCTCATGGGCATCTTCGGGTCAACCGTCCACTGCGTGATGAATTTCCCGTCGGCGTCAAACGCCTGTACGCGCCCGCCGTTCAAATACTCGCCGACGTAAATTCTCCCTTCGCCGTCCACGCCGATGTTGCGCGCGTCCTTGAACATTCCTGGCCCAATGCCCTCGCTGCCGAACTTGAGCGTGACGGAGGCGAAGCCGGGCGCTGCCGTGGCGTCGGCCACACCGCGCGGGCCTGAAGTGTGTGGCGAAGTCGTGCTGGGCGGAAACACGCTCGTCGCACGTTTGATACCGTTGACGAAAGCGATGACGCCGGCGGCGATGCTGGCGAACACTATTATGACTACGGCGAGCACTATCCAGGTGACGGTGCGCTTCGCCTTGTGCGTCATCTGCTGCACGGCGGGGTGGGCCTGCACGTCATGCATCGAGACGGCGACGTGGCCGGGCTGCTCGCCCGCGGCCATGCGCTCGACGGCGAGCTTGGCCTCCGCCAGCCCGACGCCGAAGATTTCGCGGTAGAGCTTGATGGCCTCAAGCTTGTTGCCCGAGCGCGCGAGGCGCGCTATCTCCTGCAAGTTCGCCGCGCGCTCCTGCATCCTCAAGAGGCCGTCGAAGAAGCCGCCCGAAGCGGGCTGTGCCGTGGGGCGCGGCCGCAACTCTTCGGGGACGATGATGCTGCTCCCGCAGAAGGGGCAGCGGACGGTCAGCGCGCCGCCCGCCTCGTATTCGAGCGGCCCGCCGCACGACGTGCATTTGAAAGGTATGCTCATTGGTTGAAAGTCTTACTTCGGATGGAAGAGTTCTTTTACTCTTCCGCCTGAGTTGATTGCCTGCGCCGAATCAGGTCGGCCAGCCCTTCGAGCGCGCGTCGCCCCATCCCCGTCGGGTCCTTCTTCGTCCCCAAAAATTCCTGCGCGTCCGTGATAATCGCCAGCAGCTCGTTCTGCACCACCAGCCTGATTTGCTCTTCGTCCTCTTTGGTCATCGGCTTTGTTCTCCCGCTTGAAATCGTCTTCGGATGGAAAGTCACGGCAGTATAAAGCCTCTCGGGGGGCGGCAACAAATTTCGACAAGTCGAGCGGGCGACTTTTGCGTTGTTGCGGGGGCCGGGCTTGCATTATATTTTGGTTGCCCTGAGGAGGAAAACCATGAAGAGATTCCGCATCACCCTCGAAAAGCACGAGCATAGCGAAGCCGCCATCATGACCCTCCCCTTCGACGTTGAGAAGGTTTTCGGGACACGCGCACGCGTCCCCGTGCGCGGGACCATCAACGGGTTCCCCTTCCGCAGCTCCATCTTCCCAAAGGGCGACGGCCATCACTACATGGTCGTAAACCGTGAGGTCCGCGCCGGCGCTAAGGTCAAAGGCGGCGACACCGTCAGCGTACAGATGGAGCGCGACGACGAGCCACGCACCATCACGCCGCCCGCCGAACTGGCGCGCGCCCTCAAAGCCAACAAGGCAGCCCACGCCGCCTGGGAAAAACTGAGCTACACGCACCAGAAAGAGTACGCCTCGGCCATCGAAGAGGCCAAAAAGCCCGAAACGCGCGCCCGCCGCGTCGAGAAGGCCATCACAGAACTGACCGCCAGAAAAGGGATGAGGGATGAGGGATGAGGGATGAATAAGAACCAGGAACCTT
>DATFCB010000675.1:0-2982 GCA_035253525.1 Pyrinomonadaceae bacterium
TCAAGCTCTCGCTGCTGCCCGCCATCATCTCCATCCTCTTCACGGACCTCTTCGACTCGATTTCAACTTTCATAGGCGTCTCGCAGGCTTCGGGGATGCTGGACCAGGAAGGGAACCCGAAGAACCTCAAGCAGGGCTTAATCGTGGACGCGTGGGCCACGCTCGGTGCAGGGCTCGTGGGAACTTCGTCGGGCACGGCCTATATTGAATCGGTCGCGGGGATTCAGGCGGGCGGGCGCACGGGGCTGACTTCGGTCTTCACGGCGCTCTGTTTTCTGCCGTGCTTCTTTCTCGCGCCGCTTGCGGGGATGGTCCCGCTCTATGCGACCGCGCCGGTCTTGATTCTCGTCGGCGCTTCGATGTTCGCGAGCGTCGCAGGACTCTCGTTCAAGAAGATGGAAGACCTGCTCCCGGCCTTCCTGACGATCATTCTCATCCCGCTCACGTTCTCCATCACGCAAGGGATACTGTGGGGCTTCATCTCGCACACGGCGCTCTATCTGATGGCCGGGAGACGCCGCGAGATTCATCCGGTGATGTACGCGCTGGCACTCGTCTCCGCGGGCCTGCTCGTGCTTGAGCACGGAAAGTTTTCCTGAAATGGCAAAGACGTTGTAAAGTATCCGGCCAAGAAAGCTGTTATCAAGGCGGCGAGTCTTTCAACTTCAAACTGAACTCCGAAGGAAAAGCACAGAGATGCAACTCGTCGGGCGGCCCGTGCCGCGTAAAGAGGGGCGCGACAAAGTCACAGGGCAGGCGCGCTACGTGGACGACCTGCACTTTCCCGAAATGCTTTACGGGACGACGGTCCGCAGCCCCGTTGCGCGCGGCCGAATCAAGAACATCTCCTTCGAGGGCGCGCACATCCCCTGGGACGAGTTCGTCGTCGTCACGGCCCGTGACATTCCCGGCGAGAACGCCGTCGCCCTCATCCTGATGGATCAGCCTTACCTCGCGGACCAATTCGTCAACCACCCGGAGGAACCCATCCTGCTGCTCGCGCACGCGGACAAGTATCTTTTGGAGGAAGCGCGCCGCAACGTCAGGATAGAGATCGAAGAACTGCCCGCTATCTTCTCGCTCGAAGAGTCGCTGGAGAAGAACGAGATCATCTGGGGCGAGGACAACACCTTCAAGGCTTACCGCGTCGAGAAGGGCAACGTGGACGAGGTCTGGGCAACGGCCGCGCACATCGTCGAGGGCGAATACCGGACGGGCGCGCAGGAGCAGTTGTATATCGAGAACAACGGCATCATAGCGATTGCCAGCCCCGCTGATGGTGTGACCGTCTGGGGCTCCATGCAGTGCCCCTACTACGTGCACAAGGCGCTCCTGAAACTTTTCAATTTGCCGGAAGACAAGGTGCGCGTCGTGCAAGTCGAAACCGGCGGCGGCTTTGGCGGTAAGGAAGAGTACCCCTCTATGATTGCGGGCCACGCCTCCTTGCTCGCGTGGAAGGCGGGCCGCCCGGTCAAGATAGTTTACGACCGCGCCGAAGACATGGCGGCGACCACAAAACGCCACCCGTCGCGCACGCGCCACCGCACGGCTGTCAGCGCTGACGGCAAGCTGCTCGGCATGGAGATAGACTTCGCGATTGACGGCGGAGCTTACGCGACGCTCTCGGCGGTCGTGCTCTCGCGCGGGACGATTCACGCCGCCGGCCCATACTTTTGTCCGAACGTGCGCATACGCGCCCGCGCCGTCGCGACCAACGCGCCGCCGCACGGGGCCTTCCGCGGCTTCGGCGCGCCACAAAGCATCTTCGGCCTCGAAAGACATCTCGATAAGGTCGCCAAAACGCTCGGCCTTTCGCCCGAAGAGTTTCGCCGCCGCAACTTCATTCAGGAAGGGCAGACGACCGCCACCAATCAGGTCATACGCGAGAAGGTTGACCTGGGAAAGATATTGGACCGCGCCTTCGAGCTGACCGATTACCACGCGAAGCAAAAGCTGTTTGCGGAGTCGAACAAACACTCGCGGCAGAAAAAGGGCATAGGCTTCGCTTCGTTCATGCACGGCGCGGGCTTCACCGGCTCGGGCGAGAAGTACCTGGAATCGGTCGTCGGGCTTGAGGCGACCGCAGAAGGACGCGTGCGCGTGCTGGCGGCGAGCACGGAGATAGGGCAGGGAACAAACACCATCTTCGCGCAGATAGCGGCCGAAGCTCTCAAGCTGGATTACGATTCAATCGAGGTCGCGAAGCCCGACACGGGCAACGTCCCCAACAGCGGCCCGACCGTCGCCTCGCGCACCACCATGATCGTCGGCAAGCTGGTCGAATCCGCCGCGCTGGGTTTGAAACAGACGCTCACCAATAGCGGCTTACTGCGGGAGAACTACTCTGCGGAAGATTTCCGCGCGGCCTGCCGTAGCTACATAGAGCAGCACGGCGCGCTCAAGTCTTTCAGCAAGTACACGGCCCCGCCCGGCATCAATTGGGACGACGAGAAGTATGAGGGCGACGCTTACGGAGCCTACGCGTGGGCCGTCTACGTCGCGGAGGTGACGGTTGATACTGTGACGTATGAAGCGCGCGTTGACGACTTCGTCGCCGTGCAGGAGGTGGGAAAAGTTATACACCCCGTTATGGCCTCGGGCCAGATTGAAGGCGGCGTGGCGCAGGGCATAGGCTACACGCTTTTCGAGAACGTGGTCTGGCGCGACGGGCGTATGATTAATAACCAGATGACGAACTACATCATCCCTACGTCAGCGGACATCCCGCCCATACGCGTCTTCTTTGAAGAGAACCCGTACCAGTACGGCCCGGCCGGCGCGAAAGGCATCGGCGAGTTGCCGATGGACGGACCCGCGCCCGCCATCCTCAACGCCATAGAGCACGCGACCGGGCTGAGCATCAATCACATCCCGCTCATGCCCGAAGCCTTGATGGAAGCCCTGGGAGGTGAGCGTGGCTGAGCGTCCCATCACAATCAACTGCACGGTCAACGGCGAAGCAGTCACGCTCAACGCTTACCC
>DATFCB010000676.1:0-2754 GCA_035253525.1 Pyrinomonadaceae bacterium
TACGCGGGCACGAGTGTGGACGTAGATCGGCGGCTCTCCGAACACCGTGCCGGGCGCGGCTCGAAGTTCACGCAGGCCGTCGTCAGGGCAGGCATCGAGATGCGCCTCGCAGCGACGTGGCCCGGCGAGCGTCCAGAAGAAAAGTATTTTAAGTTGCGCAAAAATTCCGCCCGCTATTGCCCGTTCTGCCGCGAAGAATTCCTCGCGCGCGACCGCGAGCGGAGGAAGGCGAAGCGGCTGGCAAAGAGGCAACAGCACGCCGGCGACGCCGCGCAACTTCAAACCGCCGCATAACCGAATCACCCCACCTACCGAACGACAACACCCGACGAAACTCGCCACGACACACCTGAAGGGCGGCGTCGCCGGAGCCTGCGCGACAGCAGTTTACGAAGCGGGATACACACCACCGGAGATGAAGTAAGAGATGGGAAGATACGCCAGGCTGCTCGCCGACTTCGGCTACTCGTTCCAGGGCGGCGTGTTGATCGAGAAAGGCATCGGAGGCCACACCTCCGACCGCGTCGTCCCCGGCAAGTTCAGAGACGCGATGGACGCGGCCGAACACTTGTGCCCCATCATCAAAGACGACGAGTTCACGCGCCGCCTCACGGCCGCCGAGTAGTCATGAGCGAGACTCGGCCGCGGCGGCTGCTTATCCTGAGCTGCTCCGACCGGAAGAACGACGTAGCGCCGGACTCGCCGCAACAACTCTTCAGCTTCATGACCACGCGCCGCGCGCGCTCCCTGGCCGCGTGGGAGATCTACGCCGGCGTCGCCTTCCAAGTCGTCAAACGCTGCCAGCGCGAAGGCGCGTTCCCCCCCGACGTTGACATCCGGATCCTCTCCGCCAAGTACGGGCTCATCACGCCCGAGCGCGAAATCACCCACTACGATTTGAAAATGACGCGAGAGCTGGCCGGGCGGCAGCAGGCGGTGAACGTCCGACTGCTATGCGAGTTGCTGCGCCGGCAGGCGTACCGTGAAATCTTCCTGATGATGGGTCGGACTTACCTTCAGGCGTTGGAGCCGATGGACGAGTGGCGGGGCGGTGTGAAGATCATCCACGAACCAGCGGACATAGGCGTGATGCTGGGTAAGCTGAAGGCGTGGCTACGGGCGTAAGCTTAGCGCGCCGGCCGTGATTTCCCAACGCCTCACACTCCCCCACGCATAGATAACAGCGCCCCCACTAAGCCACCTCTCCCTTCATCACGCCGCCTGTCGGCGGCAATGTTTCCAGCTCTCGAATCGAGCCCGGTTCCTTCCACGTGCGTCGCCCTGCAAGGCGGTTGAAATTCTGTCGCGCGGTTGATTTTCAACCGCTTGATGCGCGCGCGAAAAACGTGTGGCCGGCAGTCCTGCAAACCCATATCCGAGACGCCGAAGGCAGGAGGGCCGAGACATGACCATCATCCTGGACGCGACGAATCCGCGAGCGGTCAAAGTCGAAAACCACAACGACGGCGAAACCATCGTCGTCACGCCTATTCTCGCCAGGGCGATAGAGGAGGCCACGGCCAGCGCCGCCGCCCACGAGGCCGTCGTCCGTGTCATAGCCGGTGACGGCCTCAGCTCCATCTCGATTACCACCTCGCCGCGCGCTCTCCGCCTCAAGATGCGCCTGCTCCAGTTCGCCGTCCTCCTGCTCCGTCACACGGTCGGGATGCCCGAACTGGTGAAACTCCTCGACGACGTGGCGCAACGCTAACCGGCCCGCGGCTTGCAGAGAGACCGTCGACGCCCAGAGCTTGAGCGGGCGGCAGAGCAATGAACTCGGCGAGTCACCGTCAGCAACAGCGGAAGACGACGGATGAAAGCCGCGACGCGGGGAGGCCTCAGTTGCCTCCCCCGTCCCATCTTACGAGCCTTGACGGCGGAAGGAGACGACGATGTTGAGAGAAGCCGACGCCCGCGGCTACGGGCGCGTAGAGACGATGAGCCCGCCCCGAGTGAACGAACAGGCCGCGCGCGTGCTGGCCGAGCGAGGCTTCACCTACGAAGGCTACGACGAGGCGCGCAGGCGTCACCGGTGGACGAACCGGGTGACCGACCTCGTCAACATCGAAGTCTGCTTTTACCCGCACGGCGACTTCTGCGGCAGGGCGTGGACGGCCGGGAAGTTCTACACCGAATTCGGCGAGACGCTCGCCGCGGAGTACACGCGCGAGGTGTCCGAACACGACCTCGGCCGGACGCTGCTCAGGCTCTACGCCGAGGCGATCCTGTCACGGCTCTGCGGCGACTGCGGCGTACCCATGGTCACGCCGTGGCCTATCTTCCGGCCGCGCGAGAGCGAACACGCCGTCTGCGACGGGTGCGTGAAGCTTTACCGCAACTGCGCCGTGTGCGGCGAGGAGACGCGCCACCGCGTGTGCGACTGGTGCTCGTGCGCGTGCTTCGTCAAGTCCAACTTCCCCGACTACCTGACGCCGGCGCAGCGCGTCTGGTTCACCATCATGTACTCGTTCTCCATCTTCGACGAGCCGGGCAGCGTGACGAGGATAGCGAAGCTCGCCCGGACCAACGTGCCGACGGCGAAGCGCGTCGTCGCCCGCGCGGGCGACATGCTGGAGAGGGTGATCGGCCCGGACGGGATCGCGCGCTACCGGCTCCAGCTCGCGAAGGGTTTCCAGAGTCACTAAAGGCGCGCCGCGGCTCGGCGAGCGAGACTCGGGGCGCCCGCGACTCGGAACCACTGCTCACCGCCCTCCCGCATAAAAATCAGCGCCCCCGCAACAGGCCCCCGGGTTG
>DATFCB010000677.1:0-2245 GCA_035253525.1 Pyrinomonadaceae bacterium
ACGAGCGACCCGCCATCGGGAAGCGGCGCCGCCGTCAGGAACTCTTCGGCGCGCGCCCAGTCGCGCCGCTGCGAGTAGCTGGCTCCCAGGTTGTAGAGCAGCGGGTAAGAGTTGGGCGCGCCCTGGCGCGCGGCTTCGAGAATCTCTATCGCCTGGTCGAGCAGTCCGTGCGCGGCGTAGAGCGCCGCGAAGTTGGCAGCCTCTTCGGGGAGAAGCGCGCCGGGCCGCTTGAGCGCGGCCGCGAGCGTGACGGCCTCGTCGTTGCGCCGTAGGCCAAGGTAGCTCGTGAGCATGAGGCGCACGTCTTCGACGCCGAGCGCGTCGCGCGGGATTTTTCCGAGCGCATCAAGCGCGCGCTCGAACTCCTGCCGCTCGACGTGAATCGCCGCGAGGTTGAAGATGATCTCTTCGCGGCCGGGGGCCAGTTTGTCCGCCTCCGTGAAGGCCCAGAACGCGCGCTCCCGATTCCCGCCTTCGAGGTAAAGGCGTCCGAGGTTGACGTAAGCGCCGACGAGCGCGGGCGATTGTTTGAGCGCGCGCAGGAACAACTTCTCCGCCTCAGCCGAGCGTTTCTGGCTGGCGCGGACGACGCCCAGGAAGTTGAGAGCGTTCGCGTCGTCGGGCCGCCGCCGCAGGATCGTGTCGAGTTCCGCTTCGGCGCGCGCCAGTTGCCCCTCGCGGATGAAAGCGGCGGCGCGCTCAAGACGGTCGTAATCGTTCTGGTCCTCCTGCGCGGGCGTCGGCGCGCAAAGCGAGAGGAAGAGAGAGAGTTGAAGAAGGACGAGCGCGAGCGTGAAGGCGTGCGCCCGCGCGGGGCGCGACGCGGCGGACAATCGCGGGCAGTCAGATTGGTGACGCAACTTCATCTTCAAATCCCCTCGGGGCGAAGGTAGAGCGCGCCAATCGCCTCTGTCAAGCCGGCGAGATTTTACGCACACGGCGCGCGCCGCCATTCATTTTCGCGTGGGCCTTGTAGTAGAATGGCGGCCGAACCTCCCCTTCGCCGAGGTGCCCTGAAATCACGACGGTGTCCCGACACCCCTTCGGAGAGACCGCGCAAAATGGAGGAGCAAGATGCCCAGGCCCGTTGAGGCGACGCCAGTTCTGACTACGCGCCAGCAGAAAATTCTCGAAGCGCTCAAAGACGGCGCGCGCACCTGGGAGTATTTGCGCGGCCTGACGAAGATGAACGACGACAACCTGGGCTTCACGCTCGGCGAGTTGCTGAGCCTACGGAAAATCTGGACCGTGCTGCGCAACGACGTTCGCGTCTACGGCATCGAGCGCCGGGTCGGGCTCGCGCCGCGCCACGGACACCCGCAGCGGCGCATGACGGACGTGCGCACCTGAGGAGTCCCATCAGAAACGAAACGAAAATAGCCCGGCACCTTCAGTGCCGGGCTATTTTCACGCCGCCCCCGCCGTGGCTTTAAGAGCGGTCAAACTTTTATCCCAACCCTTGCGTGGGGAAGACAAGGGCGAGGAGCGTGATGGCCGCAGCCGTCAGGAGCGCGCGGCGGTTAATCCAACGCGCCTTGTCGCGCAACTCCTCGACCCTGCGCTCGTCCGCGATCTTCTCTTCGCCGTCGTCCATGTTGCAGACGCCGCGCGCGGCCAGCGCGATGCAGGTCTTCTCGCGCGACTGTAACAGCCCGAGGCCAGCCATCCAGATCGGAAAGAAGATGACGAGCCGGTAGAGGCGCGGCGCGCCGTAGACGACCATCACGAAGGCCAGGCCGACGCCGACCGTCAGGGCGACGATGCCCATCAATCGCCGCTTGCGCCGCTCGCGCGGGCCGAGGTTAATCGCTTCGGAAGACATCTGACGTTAATCGTTCGCGCGCAAGGTCGCGAGCGGCTGCCCGGCCTTGACGCGCTCGCCCACGCGCACGTTGACGACGCTGACGGTCCCGGCGGAAGAGGCGACTGCCGTCACCAGTTGTTCACGCGGCGGCGGCGGGGCCGTTGTGCCAGTTTGATTCTGGTCCGGTTGCCGGGCGACGCGTAGGTCGCCTTCGGCGCGCTGCTTCGCGTCCTGCGCCTGCTGCAAGCGCTGCTGCGCGCGCTCGTAGAGTGCTCGCTCGGCGTCGAGTTGCGCCTGCGGGGCTTCGTTAGACGCGACGAGCGGCGTCAGGCGGCGGACTTCCGCGTCGTGACGCACGACCTCCGCGCGCGCGGCTTCGATCTCGGCGTCGGCCGCCCTGTAGTTGCCCGCAGCGCGCGACTCCGCGCTCTGGCCCGGCGT
>DATFCB010000678.1:0-10975 GCA_035253525.1 Pyrinomonadaceae bacterium
CGTCCATCATTTACGAACTCCCTTATTCGGCGGACGACGTTCTGCGCGCCCTGCTCAATCTCTCCGCGCGGCGGCGCGTGTCCATTCTTGACAGTTGCGGCACGCGCGGGCAGTCCGCGCGCTTCCTCATTGCGAGCTTCGACCCGCGCGAGACAATCGAGGCCCGCGGCGAAGAGATTCGACTGACGCAGGCAGACCAGAACGTCAGTCAAGTCATTCGCGGGGACGCGCTGCGACTGCTCGACGAGCGTCTGGCCGCGCAGCTTCAGCAGCGAATAGCTCAGCCCGCCGGAAGAATCTGCGTCGCGACCTTCTCTTACGAATTGGCACACAGGCTTGAGCCTTTGCGTCTGAAACCGTTGCGGCGCGCGTCCGGCGAGCCGGACATGACGCTGGCCTTCTACGACGCGCTCGTCGTTCACGATTATCAAGAGGCGAGCACAAAAATCTTCTGCGCCGGGGGCGAGCGTCGTTTGAAGGAAACGCTCGCAGCACTCAAGGAATCTCTCGACAGCGCGGAAGATGATTGGGCCGCCAGCCCGGTTTCGCCCCCGACGATTGAATCTAATCTGACGCGCAACGAATACGTGGCGGCGGTCTTGAGAATCAAAGAGCACATCGCGGCGGGCGACATCTATCAGGCGAATCTCACGCAGCAGCTCACCTGCCGACTCGCGCCCGACACCAGGCCGGAGGCCGTCTTCCGGCGTTTGCGCCGCGACCACCCGGCATCGTTCGCGGCCTTCATACGCCGCCGCGACGACGTGGTCATCAGCGCCTCGCCCGAAAGATTCCTACGCGTCACGCCGTCGGGCGGCCGCGCGCGCACCATCGAAGCCTGGCCCATTAAAGGAACCAGGCCGCGCGGCCGAACGGCGCGCGAAGACGCACGGCTTCGCGCCGAATTACTCGAAAGCGAGAAGGACCGCGCGGAGAACGTCATGATCGTTGACCTGATGAGGAACGACCTGGGGCGCGTTTGCCGTTACGGCTCCGTGGAAGTCGCGGAGCTTTGCGCGCTCGAAGAGCACCCGACCCTTTTTCATCTCGTCTCACGCGTGCGCGGCACTCTGCGCGACGACGTGACGGCGGGCGCTCTTCTGCGCGCGGCCTTTCCATGCGGCTCCATCACGGGCGCGCCCAAAATCCGCGCGATGGAGATCATCGATGAAGCGGAGACGGCCCCGCGCGGCCTCTCTATGGGGGCCATAGGATACTTCTCGTCCGACGGCTCGCTGGACCTCAACGTCGCCATCCGCACTATGACCCTGCGCGACTCCATTGCGCGCTTCAACGTCGGCGGCGGCGTGGTCGCCGACAGCCACCCCGCGCTCGAATACGACGAATCGCTCCTCAAGGCGCGCGCCCTCGTCCGCGCCCTCGGCGGAGAATTGTGATGATAATCGTAAAAATCGGGTGCTTGCTGTCGCGGCGTGCTACGGATATACTGCCAGCGTCATCCAGCTTTTTGTATAGACGCCGAAAGTTTGAAGTCCGTGTTGCCGTCACTCATCCAGACGGCACGCTGCGCAGGCTTTCGGTAAAAGGTTTTCGGACTGAGAAGGCGTTCGTCAAACTCCTCATTCGAACACATCCGAAGGGACTTTGTTTTGCCCGCCCGGTACGCACCCTCCCACGGTGCATCGGGTTTTATCCGTTTCAGAGAATCAGACAGCTTGAGCTTTCAGGAGCCGGAACATGTTGAGAGCCCGATTATCACACCATCTTGTCGCCCTTTTCATGCTGCTCGCCGCGGCCGCGACTGCGTTCGCGCAGGGCACCGCCTCGCGCGTGACCGGCACCGTCACGGACCCGGCGGGCGCGCTCGTCGAGGGCGCGACCGTGACGCTGAACAGGGAAGGGACGGATACGACCTTCAACACGACGACGACTGATGCGGGCACTTACGTTTTTGAGTCCGTGCAGGTCGGCGTCTACACCGTCACGGTCGAGATGCAGGGGTTCAAAAAATTCGTCTCCAGCGGCAACCAGGTCAACGTCAACCAGCCCGCGACCATTGACGTGACGCTCGAAGTGGGCGGCCTCGCCGACGTGGTCACGGTCGAATCTTCCGCCGAGCGCGTACAGACGAGCAGTTCAGGAAACCTCGGCAACACGGTCGAGCAGCGCTCGCTCGAAGCTCTGCCGATTGTCGGCGAGCGCGGGCGAAATCCTTTGCAGTTCATCTCGCTTCAGCCCGGCGTCATCGGCAACGGCCGCGCCGGTACGGGCGGCAACACCGGCGGCAACGTACACGTCAACGGCGCGCGCGACCGCTCCTTCAACTTCACGCTCGATGGCATAGACGTTAACGAATCCAGTTCGGGCGGCTCAAACTTCACGCCGCTCAAGCCGAACCCGGACTCCGTGGAGCAATTCCAGGTTGTGACCAGCAACTTCACAGCCGAACTCGGCCGCTCCTCCGGCGCGCAGGTCTCGCTCGTGACGCGCTCGGGCACGGAAGATTTTCACGGCAACCTCTTCGAGCTTTACCGCACGCCCGCGCTCAACGCCAACGAGTATGAGAACAACCTGAACAGTCGGCCCAAAGGCCAGTTCGTCCAACACATCTTCGGCGGGAGCCTCGGCGGCCCAGTGCTGTTGCCCGGCTACAACGGGCGCGAACGCCGGACCTACTTTTTTACGAACCTGCAACTCCTGCGCGCGACTCAATCAATCCTCGTGACGCGCAACGTCTACACGGAGCAGGCGCGCGCGGGGCTGTTTCGCTACCGCGTCGGCGCGCCCAACGCCCCCGCAGGCACACTGAACCCGTCCGTTGATGCAAACGGCAACCCTCTTCCGGGACTGAATATTCAGACCTACGACATCGTCGCCAACGACCCCTTGTGCGCCACACAGCCGGGCAACTGCGGACTCGACCCGACGACGCAGGCGGTGATAGGGCTGAGCCCGTTGCCGAACAACTTCTTCGTCGGCGACGGTCTCAACATCGCAGGCTTCAGCTTCGCCGCGCCGCAGATCGAGAAGCAGTACGACTTCGTCCTCAAAGTTGACCACACCTTCAACGACCGCAATACGCTCTACGTGCGCTACGCGCAGGGCGAGCAGAACACTTTCGGCGACAACGGCAACGCCGGGCTGCGCTCTTTCCCGGAGAGCGAGTTCGGCTTCGTGGACACGTTCCGCACGCCGAAGAATCTGGCGGTCAACTACCGCTGGACGCCGACCAACTTCATGGTCAACGAGTTCGTCGTCGGCTTCAACCGCTTCGGCTTCCTCTTCACCAACCCGGACCCGGACGCGAACACCAACCCGCCGTTCACCTTCACCTGCACAGGGTGTTCAGGCATACGCGACCCGCTCAACACGACCCCGCCGATTAACAATCTGCGCGAGATCACGACCTATCAACTCGTGGACAACCTGAGCTGGGTGCGCGGCTCGCACACCTATCGCGGCGGCATCAACTTTCGTTTCCAGAAGCACGACGACATACGCAGCTCCGTCGGCGGCTTCAACACCAATCGGCAAGTGAATTTCTCGCGCGTGGTCAACCCCGTGCCCGCGAGCTTTAACCTGCCGAGCGTCGCCGGCGGCATCAACTCAAGCGACCGCAACCTGCTGCAATCGGCCATCAACGACCTGCTGGGCCGCGTCGGCAACATACAGCAGTCGTTCGTCGCCGAATCCGACACGGCCTTCGCCCCCGCGGGCACGCTCTTTCTCTTCGACGCGCGTTACAACGAATACGACTTCTATTTCCAGGACACCTGGAAGATTCGTCCGAACCTGACGATTGATTACGGGCTGCGCTGGGAGCCGAAGATGTCGCCGCGCGCGGGCGGCGACAACAGCACGATCCTGCGGCCCGACCGCCCCGTCCGCTTAGGCGAAGCGCCGACCGACCAGATTAGCTTTGTCGAGGGCAAGCTCTTTGACGACGACTGGAACAACTTTGCCCCGTCAATCGGCTTCGCCTGGGACCCGCTCAACGACGGGCGGACTTCTATCCGTGCCAACTACCGCCTGGCCTACGACCGCATGAACACCTTCGTCACGTCGTCCGCCATCTTCCCGAACACGCCCGGCACCTCGCTCGGCATCAACGACACCACGTTCGCCACGCGCCCGAACGAGACCAATCGCGTGCGCTTCGGGTTGCCGGACATCGTGCCGACGGCGACGCCCGGACAACTGCGCCAGCCCGTCCCGTTCTCGACCGCGACCCTGACCGTCTTCGACCCCTCGACGCGCTCCCCGAAAACGAACCAGTGGTCCGCCAGCTTTCAACGTGAGGTCGGCCGCGGCTTCGTCCTGGAGGCCAACTACATAGGGCGCAAGGGCGTCGGCCTCTTCGGCGCTTACGACGTGAATCAAGTCAACGTCTTCGCGCGCGACCCGCGTTTCAACCAGAGCTTCCTGGACGCCTTCAACGCGCTCAGGGCCGACCCGGCGGCGACAAGCCCGCTCATCAACGCCCTGCTCACGGGCAACGCGGCCAACAACGCGGGCTCCGCACAGTTTCGCACGCTGTTCGCTACCGAACTGGTTCAAGGCTCCGTAGCCGCTACAGCACAGTCGCTCTCGCAGCGCACGTCCGCGGGCCAGCGCGTCATCGTGCAGAACGGCTTCAGCCCGTTCTTCTTCCAGCCCTATCCGCAATTCACGGGCGCGCTCAACGTGATTGACAGTAACGATTTTTCGACCTACCACGGGCTACAGTTGCAGGTCTCGCGCCGCGCCGGGCGTGGACTCCTGATGCAGTTGAGTTACACGCTGTCGAAGTCCTTGGACACGCGCTCGTTCGACCCCGCGTTTACGGTCGTGGCGCGGACCACGTCCGTCACCAACGCCTCGCCCTCGGGCGTCAACACGCCGTTCGACTTGAGCAACCGCAGGTTCAATTACGCGCGGTCGGACTTCGACCGTCGGCACGCGCTGCAAGGCTACGTGGTTTACGATCTGCCGTTCGGCAGGAGCAAGCGGTTCCTGAAGGACGCGCCGGCCATAGTCAATCAGATTGTCGGCGGCTGGGAGGTGGCGAGCGCGCTCATCCTGCAAAGCGGGCGGCCGTTCACGGTCTACTCGGGCGCGTTCACCTTGAGCAATGTGGTTCTGTCGCCCGCGAACTGCCAGAACTGCTCGCCGGACATGGGCCAATTAGTTCAGGAGTCTGGGACGAACTTCATCTTCTCGGCCGAGCAGCGCGCTCTCTTCTCCACGCCCGCGCCGGGCGAGTTGGGCAACACCGGGCGCAACTTCTTCACGGGGCCGCGCTTCTTCAACCTGGACATGACACTGCGAAAGAAATTCTACTTCGGCGAACAGACTAACCTTGAGTTCCGTGCTGACATCAACAACTTGACCAACACGCCTTCGTTCGAGTTTCCGATCAGCGCGACGAGTTCAATCGGCTCGCCGACCTTCGGCCGCATACGCGACAGCGTCAACAGCAACTCGCGCAGGATTCAGTTAGGTGTGAAATTCAACTTCTGAGGCAGGCAACTACAACCTACCTTTGCGACTTTGCGCCTCCAGCGTGAAACCGGTTTTCCTCACGCCAAGGCGCAAAGGCGCAAAGGGGTTGAGTGGTTCTGTCTTTGAAATGTTAATACCCGACCGGGGCACCGTCGTTGCGCGGGTCGCTCGCGCCGAGGCGCATGTTTGTTCCCTCTTCGATCATGACGCCTTCGGCGCTGGCTAGGTTGCGGGGCTTCGTGGCCTCAGCGAGTTTGTGACCGCGAGATTCGAGGGCGCGGAAGGTGTCGGCCGAGAGGCCGTAAGGCTCGAAGTTAACCACGTCCGGGAACCATTGATGATGTACGCGCGGCGCGTCAATGGCCTGCTGTATGTTCATGCGGTGGTCTATCACGTTGACGATGATTTGCAGCACGGCGTTGATGATTCTCGCGCCGCCGCGCGCGCCCACCGCGAACCAGACCGAACCGTCCTTCCTCAGTACAATCGTCGGTGTCATTGAAGAGAGCGGGCGCTTGCGCGGCGCAATCGAGTTGCGCTCGCTCTGAATCACGCCCCAGAGGTTCGGCGTCCCCGGCCTGGCCGTGAAATCGTCCATCTCGTCGTTCAGCAAGATGCCCGTCCCCTTGACGGTCACGCCCGAGCCGTAGAGGTCGTTGATCGTGTAAGTGTTCGCAACCGCGTTGCCCTGTGGGTCAATGACGGAGAAGTGCGTGGTCTCGCCCGTCGTGTTTTCAACGGGGCGTCCGCCGCGAATCTCCTCGCTCGTAGAGGCGCGGTCCAATTTGATGCCGGCGCGCCGGCGCGCTGCGTAACTCTTGTCAATCATCCCGGCCGCCGGCACGCTCACGAAGTCGGGATCGCCCATGTACTCCGCGCGGTCAGCGTAAGCGCGGCGCATCGCTTCGACCAGCAGGTGATACTTCTCCGACGCGAGCGGGTTCATCGCGCTGAGGTCGTAGCCTTCCAGTATGTTCAGCATCTCCATCAACACCGCGCCGCCCGATGACGGCGGGGGCATGGACAGGAGTTCGTAGCCGCGGTAAGTCGAGCGCAGCGGCTCGCGCTCTTTGGCCCGGTAGCCCTTTAAATCTTCGAGCGTGATGAGACCCTTGTGCCTGCGCATGTCCTCCGCGATGAGGCGCGCCGTCTGCCCCTGATAGAACTCGCGCGCCCCGTAGCGTTGGAGCCTGAGAAGCGTCGCGGCCAGCTCGGGCTGGCGGAGCAGGTCGCCCTCTTTGAAGAGGCTCCCGCCGTTCAGAAAAATCTGACGGCTGTCCTCATAAGCAGCGAGCTTCTGCTCGTGGTCGTGGAGCGTGCCGACGATGCGGTGACTCAAGGGAAATCCTTGCGCGGCGAGTCTCCGCGCGGGTTCTATAAGCTGCGCCCAGGTGAGCTTGCCCGAGCCGTATTTCCTGAGCGCAAGCTCCAGGCCCGCAATTGTGCCGGGCACGCCGGAAGCGCGATAGCCGATGGTCGAAGACCCCTCGCCCTTAATCAACTCGCCGCGCGCGTCCAGGAACATGTCGCGCGTGGAGGCGAGCGGCGCGACCTCGCGGTAATCAATCGCGATTGACTTGCCGTCGCGAAACCGTATCAGCATGAACCCGCCGCCGCCCAGATTGCCCGCCTCCGGGTAGACCACGGCCAACGCGAAAGCCACAGCGACCGACGCGTCCACGGCGTTGCCTCCACGCTTCATCACGTCCGCGCCGATAGCGGACGCGAGCCGGCTCGTCGAAGCCACCATCGCGTGCGGCGCGCGCACAGGCTGACGCCACAAAGGGGCCGGAACGCCCGCCGCCCCGCTTTGTGAAAACGAAACGCCATGCGCGCACAGCATGAGTGAGAGCGATAAAAGAGTGACAAAGCTGCGTCTTGTCATCGTCGTTTAGCCTGTTCTGATTAAGATGAAATTCTAATAATTCCTATGCCGTGCAGAGATGGTCAATGATACACTACGCGCCTGTATTACCGACTCTTCTTATGAAAACGAAAATACTGTTAGCCCTTTCTGTTGCGGCCTGTCTGATGACGAACACGTTCCGCACCCATGCCGATGTCGAGCCGCTGGCCGCGGACCTCGTCGTCGTCAATGCGCGCGTGCGCACGATGGATGCGAAGCAGCCTGCGGCTGAAGCCGTCGCCGTTTACGGCAATCGCATCGTCGCTGTCGGCTCGAACGCCGAAATCAGAAAACTCGCGGGCACGCGGACGCGCGTCCTGGACGCGGGCGGGCGTCTGGTGCTTCCGGGCTTCAACGACTCCCACGTACATTTTCTCAGCGGCGGGTTCCAGCTCGCGAGCGTGGATTTGCGGGACGCCGCGACGCCACAGGAGTTGGCAGGACGCATACAGCAGTTCGCACAAAAAATTCCCAAAGGGCGCTGGATAACCGGCGGCGACTGGGACCACGAGCGCTGGCCCGCAGCCGCACTGCCCACCAAAGAACTGATAGACGCCTTCACCCCGGATACGCCCGTCTTCGTCAGTCGCCTCGACGGCCACATGGCGCTCGCCAACAGCCTCGCGTTGAAACTCGCGGGCGTCACGCGCGAGACGCCTGACCCGCCGGGAGGGTTGATTGTTCGTGACCCGAAGACTAACGAGCCGACGGGGGTTTTGAAGGACGCGGCGATGAGCTACGTCTACAAGGTCATTCCCGATGCGAGCTTCGAAGAGAAGCTGATTGCGGGACGCGCCGCGACAGAGCACGCCGCGCGCAACGGCGTGACGAGCGTTCAGGACATGTCCGCGGGCAACGACGTGGGCGTCTACCAGACGTTGCTCGAACGCGGCGAGTTGAAGACGCGCGTCTACGCCGTCTCACCCCTGCCAGGCTGGGAGCGGTTAGCGAATACGGGCGTGCACGCGCGCTTCGGCAACGACGTGCTACGCATCGGCGGCCTCAAAGGCTTCGCGGACGGCAGCCTCGGCTCTACGACAGCACTCTTCTTCGAGCCTTACCTTGACGCGCCCGGAACAAAGGGCCTGCTCGGCGACGAGATGCAGCCCGAGGGGGCCATGCTTGAACGCGTGCGCCAGGCCGACCGCTACGGCCTACAGGTGATGATTCACGCCATCGGCGACGCGGCCAATGACCGGATTCTTTCCATCTACGAGCAGGTGACGAAGGAGAACGGCGAGCGCGACCGCCGCTTCCGCATAGAGCACGCTCAGCATCTCAGGCAGCAGGACATCTCTCGCTTCGGACGCAACCGCGTCATCGCTTCCATGCAGCCTTACCACTGCATAGACGACGGGCGCTGGGCCGAAAAGAGAATTGGCCCAGGGCGCGCGCGCGGGACGTACGCCTTCCGCTCGCTCCTCGACTCAGGCGCAGTGCTCGCCTTCGGCTCCGACTGGACGGTCGCGCCCATTAGCCCGCTGATGGGCATCTACGCCGCCGTCACGCGCCGCACGCTCGACGGGAAGAACCCCGGCGGCTGGGTCCCCGAACAGAAGATTACCGTCGAAGAGGCCGCGCGCGCCTACACGGTCGGCTCCGCCTTCGCGGAGTTCGCGGACGACGCGAAGGGGACGCTCACGGCGGGCAAAC
Source organism: Pyrinomonadaceae bacterium (assembly GCA_035253525.1). Classification (GTDB taxonomy): domain Bacteria; phylum Acidobacteriota; class Blastocatellia; order Pyrinomonadales; family Pyrinomonadaceae; genus QHXM01. The sequence goes on from DATFCB010000678.1 coordinate 9,002, forward strand.
TCGCCGACATGGTCATCCTCTCGGACGACATCTTCAGCATAGACCCCGTGAAGATCGAGGGCGTCCGGGTTGTGATAACGATAATGGACGGCCGTGTGGTCTATCAGGACGAGCGCACGGCGACGAAGAGTAGATGAGATGAAGCAAAAAAGCCGCATCATGTATATAGAGTATAAGGGAGAGGGGATTGTCGGCCCGGCCAGGATCGGGCTGGTCACCTTCTCGAAAACAGGCAAAACACTTCATTACGGGGGACGGACTTTCGCGACGCTGAACGGCTCCGGCTTTAAAGCAAACTATTTCGACGTGGAGACGCGGGAAGAGTATTGGATTTCCGGTTGTAAGAAGAACGGAGCCGACGCTCTCTACTCGACCACGGTCGAGGTTGATGAGGATGTCAGGGAGGAATACTGGGTAGTTATCCGACGAAAGCCTGAGTTAAAGCGAATTAAGTCTTTCAGGTGTCCGGGCAAGTATTAAAAGTAGGAATCGAAGGAGCAGCCGGGAGTGAAGCTGACGATCCTCGCAAGCGCACAGACGTTGCAGCTCGACCTGGTCTTCACGCTGGCGCTCGCCGCGGTGTTTCTCTTCATAGGCTACGCGCTCCAGCGGCGCATAAAATTTCTGGCCCGGTCCAGCATCCCCGCGGCGGCCATCGGCGGTCTACTCTTCGCGCTCGTCGTGCTCGCGCTGCACGCGCGCGGGACTCTGGACGTGGCGATTGACACGAGTCTTCGTGCGCCGCTGCAAACCGCTTTCTTTACGACCATCGGCCTCGGCGCGACGCTCGGTCTGCTCAGGGCCGGCGGTTGGCGGATGGGATTTTTATTGCTCATCGCGTCAATCGCGGCGGTCGTGCAGAACGTGGCCGGCATCAGCCTCGCGCGCATGATGAGCGCGCCAGCGCCGCTCGGCATCATCTGCGGCTCGCTCACGCTGACGGGCGGGCCTGCGACGGGGCTCGCGCGAACGCAGGACTTCGAGCAACTGGGCATAGAGGGTGCGGGCGCGCTCATCATCGCGTCCGCGACCTTCGGCATCTTCATGGCGAGCCTCGTCGGCAATCCCGTCGCAACGATTCTCATCCGCCGCTTCCGCCTGAAACCACAACAGGAGATAAGCGGGGGCGACACAGAGGCCGAGCAGTTCTGGGCCGTCGGTCCCGTCGGCGAAGCGGAAACAGGGCCGCCACGTCACGAGCAGGGCGCGCACGAAGAGCGCTCGACGTTGACGGCGGCGGCACTTCTGAAAACCCTGATGCTCATTCTGGTCGTCATGGGCGTGGGCGCGTTGATAGGGATGTGGATGACGCGGCTCGGAGACGCCCTGCCGAAGGGGAGCGTCTTCGTTTCGCTGGTCAAGCTCCCAGGCTACATAGGGGCCATGATCGTGGCGGCGGTCGTGCGCAACCTGGACGACCGCTACGGCTGGCTCAGGATTGATGCGCGTGCGCTGGAAGCAATTGGCACAATCGCGCTCGCGCTCTTTCTCGTCATCGCGCTGATGGATTTGAAGCTGTGGCAGTTGGCGGGGCTGGCCGCGCCGATGCTCGTCATTTTGGCCTTTCAGGCCGTGCTGATGATCGCTTTCGCCGTCGCCGTCACGTTCGTCCTGATGGGGCGCGACTACGAGGCGGCCGTCACGTCGAGCGGACACATCGGGTTCGGCCTCGGCATCACGCCGAACGCCGTCGCCAACATGGAGGCGCTCGTCGAGCGCCACGGCCCGGCCCCGCGCAGCTTCCTGATTGTGCCAGTCGTCGGCGCGTTCTTCATTGACTTCACGAATGCGCTCATCATCAACTCGTCAATCAACCTGATTAGCCCTTGAGAGAATAAGATGAAAACTCCGACCTTCATCCTGACTGCCTGCCTGCTGCTCGTCTCCCCCGCTGTCCTGGCCCAGAACGGCGGCGTCAGTACGGCCCCAGACCCAGAGTTGCAACAGTTGGTGGACAAGGCCGCGCGCGCCGCG
>DATFCB010000679.1:0-6773 GCA_035253525.1 Pyrinomonadaceae bacterium
AGTTGGATTCGGGGCGCGGTAATGTACGCCGGAATTGTGCCGTTACTGCTGGCGCTGGCGAAGCCTGTCAACACTCCGAGAGAATCTGTAACGGCAGACGCAACCTAACTCCTCACTCCGGGGAGATAAACTGCCTCCAAAACCCTCCGTGTTAGCGAGGTAGCTCCGGTAATTCCACTTCCTCAGAATTGTCCGCGTATTGCAGCTTATAAAGTCGCCAGTAGAGGCCGCGATGGGAGAGAAGTTGTTGGTGGGAGCCTTGCTCGCGGATTTCGCCGTGGTGTAGGACGAGGATGCGGTCGGCGCGTTGGATAGTGGAGAGGCGGTGGGCGACGACGACGGAAGTGCGGCCGCGCATGACGCGTTCGATGGCCTGCTGGATGAGGCGCTCCGTCTCTGTGTCTATGGAACTGGTCGCTTCGTCCAAAATCAGTAGCGCGGGGTCGAAGGCGAGGGCGCGGGCGAAGGAGATGAGCTGCTTTTGGCCCACGGAGAGGCCCGCGCCGCGCTCCTTGACTTCGGTCTTGTAGCCTTCGTGCAAGCGTTGGATGAAGCGGTCGGCGTGGACTTCGCCCGCAGCCCAGCGGACACGGTCGTCCGTGATTGATTCCTGGCCGAGCCGTATGTTGCTCTCAACCGTCCCGCTGAAGAGAAACACATCTTGCAAGACGACGGCGAAGTTTTCGCGCAGGGCTTGTAAGTTCCAGTCGCGCACGTCCACCCCGTCGAGGAGCACGCGCCCGCGCTGCACGTCGTAAAAGCGCATCAGCAAATTTGTGATCGTCGTCTTGCCCGAGCCCGTGTGGCCGACGAGCGCGACCGACTGGCCCGGCTCGACCGTGAAGGACACGTCCTTCAAGACCCACTCGTCTTCCTTGTAGGCGAACCACACGTTCTCGAACTCTATTTTCCCCACGGCGCGGCCCGTCTTTTTTGGCACAGCAGGTGTCGTGACCGTCACCGGCAAGTCGAGCGTCTTGAAGATGCGGTGCGAGGCGACGACCGCCGCTTGCAACACGTTGTACTTGTCCGAGATGTCGCGTATGGGCTGAAAGAGCGCCTGCGAATATTGTATGAAGGCGACGAGCGCGCCGATGGTCAGGATGGAGTTGCCGTTTGACGTGTTCCCCATCGTGAGCCAGCCGCCGTACCAGATGATGACCGCCACGCCCACGGCCCCAATCAAATCAACGAGCGGGAAGAAGACCGCGTAGTAGAAGATAGTTTCGACGTTGGCGTTGCGGTAGTCGTGGTTGATGTCGTGAAACTGCTTGAGCGATTTCCCCTCGGCGTTGAAAATCTGCACGGTCTGCGCGCCCGACAATCTTTCTTGCAGGAAGGCGTTGATGCGGGCCAGCCGCGTGCGGACGCGGTCGTAGCCGCGCCGCGCGCCCTTGCGGAACCAACTCGTCGCAAAGATGAGCATCGGGACGGTGACGAGTGCGACGAGTGTGAGCTGCCAGTCCATCCAGAGCATCATCCCGATGATGGCCGCGATCATCACAAGGTCGCCGAGCACGTCAATCACGCCCGAGGTGAACAACTCGTTGAGCGCGTCCACGTCTGAGGTGAGCCGCGTCATCACGCGCCCGACCGGGTTGCGGTCGTAGTAGGCGACCTCCTGGCGTTGCAACTTGCGGTAAAGCTCGCTCCTGAGGTCGTACATCACGCGCTGGCCCACGGATTCGAGAAGCACGGCTTGCAGGTACGAGAGGCCGAAGGTGACCAGCAGCACGGCGAGGAAGACGAGCGCGAGCCATTTCAATCCGCCGATGTCGCCCGGCGTGATGTACCAGTCAATCGCGTACTGCGTGAACTTCGGCTGAAGGATGCGCAGCAAATTGAGCACGAGCGTCAGGACGAGCGCGGGCAGGAGCGCGCGCAGGTAAGGCTTCAGGTAGCGCATCAGCCTGCGCGTCACCTGCCAGTCGTAAGTCTTGCCGATGGCCTCTTCTTCGTGAAACTGTTTGACCGCCGTCGCCATGTTTTTCGTTTAGCCCTACTTCATTGCATCCCAAATGTCAGCCGCACCGGCGGCGGCAACGAGGTCGTCGCGTTGCGGCTTGTGCAACACGACGCCGAAGCCGCCCAAGACGAAGAGAAAATAGTAATATTTGTGGCCCAGGCTGAAATGTGAGACCGCACCTACCAGGCCGACCATTTCGCAGATCGCGAAGGCGATCACGTAGGCACCCCGCACCATGTCAAGATTCTGCCGGGCGATGGCGTAACGGAGAATCCTATGTTTCATGTAGAAGGAGATAATCAGATTGCCCACGCCGAGGCCGACAAAAAGCCAGAAGACCAGCGCAGAGCCGCCCCCCTCCAGCGGCTCAAAAAGGCGCGTCGCGACGAAGATGGCGACCAGCGACGCCAGAATCGCCAGCCAGATGATGCGTAGCTTGCCGTAGTGTGCGTCCACACGCCTCTCCAGGTCATTGGCTTTAGCTTTCTCTTCGTCCAGTCCCAGGCTCATAACTTATACCTCGATGGCCGGCATCAACTGGCCGCCAATTCCTCCTCCAACAGTTGCCGCTCGTAAAGGGCCGCGTACTCTCCGCCCGTGGCGAGCAGTTCGTTGTGAGCGCCGAGTTCGACGATTCGCCCTTCGTCCAGGACGCAAATCAAATCGGCGTCCCTGACGGTCGAGATGCGGTGCGAGATGAGAATGCTCGTGCGTTCACGCATGACGCCGCGCAGCCGGCCCAGGATTTTCTCCTCCGTGTAAGTATCAACGGAAGAGAGCGCGTCGTCCAGAATCAGAATCTTCGGCTGGCGCATGACGGCGCGCGCAATCGCCGTGCGCTGCTTCTGCCCGCCCGAGAGGGTAATGCCGCGCTCGCCGACGAGCGTCTCGAAGCCGTCGGGGAAATCGCGCACGTCATCGGCCAGTCCGGCGATTTCGGCCGCCCACTCGACCTCTGCCCGGTCAAACTTTTCGACGCCGAAGGCTATATTCTCGGCGAGCGTGTCGCTGAAGAGGAAAGTCTCCTGCGGGACGTAGCCGACTGAAGAGCGCAACTGTGCCAGCGGGTAATCGCGCACGTCCACGCCGTCAACGAAGACCGTGCCGGGCGGCGGGTCCAAGAGGCGCGGGATGATGTTCGCAATCGTTGACTTGCCGCTCCCCGTGCGCCCGACAAAGGCCACGGTCTGCCCGGCCTCTATGGTCAGATTGATGTCGCGCAAGATCGGCTCGTCCTGCTCGCCGTAGCCGAAGGTCAGACCGCGCAGCTCGATTCGTCCCTGAATCGGAGGCTGCGGCTGAACATTGTCTGCGTCGGTGATGGTCGGCGGAATGGCCCAGATGGCGTTCATCCTTTTCAGGCTCGCCGTGCCGCGCTGGTAAAGGTTGACGACGTAGCCCAAGGCTATCAGCGGCCAGATGAGTCGGGTCAGGTAGAGGTTAAACTCCGTGAACTGCCCGATGGTCATCTCACCGCGCGCCGCGAGCGTGCCGCCGTACCAGATGATGAGGACGAAGCCCGCCCCGATGAGAAACTGCATCAAGGGCCGCATCACGGCCGAGACGCGCACGAGGCTCAGGTTGCGGCTGGCGTAGGCGCGGTTGAGCCCGTCGAAGATTGCTATCTCCGAGTTCTCCTGCGCGTAGGCACGCACGACACGCACGCCCGAAAAGTTCTCCTGCGCACGCGCCGATATCTGTGCGAAATAGTCCTGAATGTTTTCGAAGCGGACGTGAACCTGCTGGCCGAAGTATTTGACCGTCAGCGAGACGAGCGGCATCGTCACGAAGAGCAGGAGCGTGAGCCGCACGCTGATCCTGAGCATCAACGGGAGGATGATGACGACGACCAGCACCGTTTGCAGCGTGTACATAATCATCGGCCCGGCCAACTGGCGCACGGCCGCGAGGTCGTTGGTCGCGCGCGCCATCAAATCGCCCGTCCTGTGGTCTTGATAAAACGAGAGCGGCTGGCCGACCAGGTGCGCGTAGAAGTCGCGCCTGAGGTCGTACTCGACGTGGCGCGACATGCCTATCAGGATGCGGCGCTGTAGGAAGAGGAACGCGCCGCCGACGAGGCTCACGCCGAGGACCGTCAGGGCGTAGCGCGTCAGCTTGCCCCAGGTAGCGCCGGAATGTTTGAGGTCGTCAATCGCCTGCCCGACGATGAGCGGGATCAAGAGACTGATAATGACCCAGGCGACAATGCAGAGAATTCCCAGGACTAGGGATTTTTTGTAAGGCCGAAAGTAGCGCGCGAATTTCCGCAGATCATCCATAAGGCGAAGCAATGCCCTGTAAAACCGTTGCAGGCGTTTTCCTAAAACCGCGTGCTTCTATCATGCGCGATTTTCTGCTTATACGCCAGACCGGAGAAGGGAGTTTGCAGATTCACCCGTGGAATTAGCAGCAAACCCTCTCTTAGCGCCTTTGCGCCTTTGCGTGAGAAAACCAGTTTCACGCTGGAGGCGCAAAGGCGCTAAGAGAGGGCTCGACTCTTTTAATCCGCAACATTGCGGCCTTTAAAGTTAAGAGGCGATGAGCGACGGGTCGGACACTTCCGCTTCGTCGGATATTTCTGCTTCATCTAACACTTCCGCGTCATCGGCCGTGACGGCTTCTTCGGTGGGCGGCGCTTCTTCGTCAGCGCGCATCTCCTGCGACTCGTCCGGGGGGACGCAGACGCAGTTGCGCCCGGCGCTCTTGGCGTTGTAGAGGGCGCGGTCCGCGGCGAGCACGAGTGAGTCGCGCGACGAAGCGTGCTGTGGAAAAGAGGCTATGCCGAGCGAGGCCGTGATGTGGCCCACGCCCGGAACTTTCATCAATTCTATTCGCTTGCGCAGGCGCTCGGCCACAATCAGCGCGCCCTCCACCCCAGCCTGCGGGAGAATCACAGCGAACTCTTCGCCGCCGTAACGCGCCGCCGTGTCAACGCTGCGCAGTTCGTCGCGCAAGCCCTCGGCCAGAAGTCTGAGCGCCACGTCGCCCGCCTCGTGGCCGAACGTGTCGTTGACGCGCTTGAAGTTGTCAAGGTCCAGGAGGATGAGCGAGACGGGCAGGCTCATGCGCGTCGCCATGTGCAGGTCGCGCTCAAGCTGCATCTCGAAGGAGCGGCGGTTGAAGCAGCCCGTCAATCCGTCGGTCAGCGCCTGCTGCTGCATCTGCGAGAAGAGGCGCGCGTGGTTGACTGCCACCGTCACCTGGTCGGCCACGGTGCGCAGCAAAAGGATTTCGTTCTCCTGCCAGACGCGCGTCGGGTCGTCCGAGCGGACCATCAGCACGCCCATGAAACGCTTCTGGTAGATGAGCGGCACGGAGGCCACGGGGCGAATCCCCATCGCCGGGTCCGACTCGTTGCGGCCGTCAACGACGTAGCTCTTGTAGCGGCCCGCGAGCCTCACGCTGTAGGCGTCCAGGTCCGCCATCAACTCCGCCTCTTCGGCGTTCTCGCTTCCAGCGCCGTCGCGGAAGTAGCAGTTGGTCAGGGGCTGTTTGCCGGGTTCGGCCTCGATGCGGAGCGCGCAATGCTGCGCGCTCAACGCGCGCCCGACTTCGTTCACGGTCGTTTGCAGGACGCTGCTGAGTTCGAGCGAGTTGCGTATGGCGGTGGCGATGCGGTTGACGGCGATCTCGCGACCCGCCTGCTCTTGCAGCAGCCGCGCCAGCTTCGTCGTCACACCGACGGTCAGTTGCAGAGAGGTCGCCTTGGGCATGGACGAGCGGACGGCTGAGGTGAAGGCCGCGGCCTGCAAGTGGCCCTCGGCCAAGACGCGCGCCATCAGGTACTCCAGGGCGGAATAGACTATGTCCGGCTCGAAGGTCCAGATGACCATGTCGCCGCCGCCGCTCTCTGCGTCCTCCTCGTCTTTGTTGCACCCCACGGAGGCGAGCAGGGCGGAGAAGCGCGCGTCGGCGATGACCACAAAGCGCTCGCAGATGCCTTCGCCGCTCTCGCCCTTCAAGAGCACGGGCTCGCGGTCCTGGTCGTTCGTCCTGAGCGGTAAGTCGTTGAGCGCGTCGCCCGGCGAGACGAAGAAGAAGGCTTTGTGCGTGGACCGCCCGACTTCGCGCACGCGCGCCAGGTCGCGTAAGGGCCGCTCGGCCACCATCGGCAAACTCTCTATCACGAGCGCACCCAGATTATTCTCAAGCACCACGTCCTCAAAATACCTGTGGAGTTGAGCAATAGTCTGCTCCGCACAGCGGACCGGCGTCAGCTGTCGGGAGTGCTGTGTCAGCAGGGCTTGATATAGTGAGTACATCCTGGGTCTGAGCGGCTGAAACGGTCAACGGCGGGCGCACTTTTGAGGTCTTACAGGGGGTGCCGGACCCGACCGGCAACGAAGCCAAAGCCATTTTGACATGATTTAACATTCTTGTCCATAATATTTTAAGGGATGTAAGGAGGGCAAGATTCCTCGAAAATCGGGCTTAATTGAGCCTGATAAAGCTCGTCAGGGCGGTCGCGGCGAGAGCCTGGTTTTCGTCAAAAACGTCAACGGAGATGACCATGATTCGCAGTCCTGCGCGCACGACGCGGGCGCGGGCCGTGGCACGGCCCTCGGAGAGAGGGCGCAGATAGTGTACGGTCAGGTCAACAGTGGTAGAGCTTTGCCCAGGCTCCGTGAGCGTGAGGATGGCGAAGGCGGCGGCCGTGTCGGCTAAGGAAGCGACCACGCCTCCGTGCAGGATGCCACGGTTTCGCTTGAGTTCGTCGCGTGCTTCCAGGTGAAGCGTGGCCGCCCCGCGCCGAAGCTCGCCTAACTCCATTCCGAGTAGTCGCGCGTAGGGAATCTCCTCGAAGGCT
>DATFCB010000680.1:0-6668 GCA_035253525.1 Pyrinomonadaceae bacterium
AGCATGGCGCGCGCGGCCGGGTTGCCGGCGACGAGTCCGAGCGTCTGCTGCGTGACGGCGCCCGTCAGGGTCGTGTCCTGCGTCAGGAAGTACATCTTGATGACGCCCAAGAGCAGGACGACCGAGCCGACCAGCGTGTAGAGGAAGAATTTAATCGCGGCGTAGAGCCTCCGCTCGCCGCCCCAGATGCCGATGAGGAAGTACATCGGCACGAGCGAGACCTCGAAGAAGAGGAAGAAGAGGAACAAGTCCATCGAGGCGAAGACGCCGACCACGGCCGTCTGCAACAGCAACAGCAGGACGTAATACTCCTTCTCGCGCTTCTCGATGTACTTCCAGGAAGAGAGCGCGGCGATGACGCCGAGGAGCGTGGTCAGGACTATCAGGAGCACGGCCACACCGTCCGCGCCCATCTGGTAGCGCGCCCCGATGACCGGAATCCACTGGAAGTCTTCGAGGAACTGCATCCCGCCCTTCGCCTTGTCGTAGGTGAAGAGGAAGAGCGAGATGACGAAGGTAAGCCCGAACCACGCGGTCGCGAACTTCTTGATCCAGTTGCTCTGATCTTTCTTGAACGCCGCGAGAATGATGATCGCGCCGAGCGCGGGCAGCCACGTGACGATGGAGAGAATGTATCTCATGTTCAGTTTTCAGTTTCCAGTCTTCAGTTTTCAGCCAAAAACCGCACTCCACAGGTCTTTGGCGAAAAAGAGGGCGACGGCCAGGACGAGGCCGAGCACCATGACGAGCGCGTAGTTTTGTGCCAGTCCGGTCTGCGCCGAGCGCAGGAGCCGCGACATCAGCTTGCCTATGAAGCCCGCGATGCCGTTGACCAGGCCGTCAATGACGTAGCGGTCGAACGCGCCCGAAATCCGGCTCGCCCCGCGCGTCAGCCACGCCGCGCCGTTGACCGCGCCGTCAATCCCGCGCGAGTCAACCGTGTAAACGCCGCGCGACAGGTCCATCGTGCGCCGCGTGAAAAGTTTGGCGTAGAGTTCGTCCACCCAATACTTGTGATAGCTCGCGCGGTAGAGCGGGCGCAGTCGCGCGGCCCAGGCGTCGGGCAGGCCCGGCTTCTTTTTGTAAAAGAGCCAGCCGAGGAACATCCCCGTCCCGGCGGCGACGAGCGAGATGATTATGAATAGCCACTCGGCTGCCGTGTGACTGCCGAGAGATTTCTCGGCGGCATGTGCCAGATTGAAGCCCGTGTCGCCGTAAGGCAGCGCGGCCTCTTCGCCTTCAGCTTCGCCGTGTCCCGCCTCCGCGGGCACGGCGGGCTCGCTCGAAGCAAGTAACGCGCTCGAATTTTCGGGGCCTTTGGCGTGACCCTCCTGCCCTCTGTCGTAGGCGCGAGTCACAGGGTTCCAGACGACAGGCTCAAGCCAGGTGACTATGTTGAGGCGGCCGCCGACGTGCTTGCCGCCTGTGAAGGCCGGGCTGATGCCTATGAAACCGCCGACCACAGCCAGCACTGCCAGCACCGCCAAAGGAACCCACATCGAAGGCGGCGACTCGTGCGGCGTGTGCGAGCCGTGTTCGTGCTCGTCGTGAACGTGTGCACCGGCGCGCGCGGCCAATACATCGTGGGCCACGCCGACGTGCTCCTCGGCGTCGTGGTGCGGGCGATAGCCGACCGAGTCCGTGCCCGCGTCGTGCGTGTCGCGCCCTTCGTCGTAGCCGTGCGCGTGCGCCTCGTCGGCCTGGCCCCCAGCGGCCACCTCACGAAATCTCTCCTTGCCCCAGAAGGTCATGGCGACGAGCCGCGTCATGTAAAAGGCCGTCATGATGGCGGCAATCGTCGCGACGAGCCAGAGCAGCCAGCCGCCTGGGATGTAGCTGGTCGAGGCCGTCTGCCACAGGATTTCGTCCTTCGACCAGAAGCCCGCGAACGGAATCATGCCGCAGATGGCGAGCCAGCCCGCGAAGAAGGTCCAGTAAGTCTTCGGCATGTACTTCTTCAACCCGCCCATCCGACGCATGTCCTGCTCGTGGTGCATGCCGTGTATGACACTTCCTGCGCCGAGGAACATCAGGGCTTTGAAGAAGGCGTGGGTGACGACGTGGAAGATGCCTATGACGAACGCGCCGACGCCGCAGGCGAGGAACATGAAGCCCAGTTGCGAGACGGTCGAGTAGGCGAGCACCTTTTTGATGTCGTTCTGCGTGATGGCTATGGTCGCGGCGAAGATGGCGGTCAGAGCGCCGACGACCGCCACGATCAGCATCATCGTCTGTGAGTGCTGGAAGATGACGTTCGTGCGCGTCAGCATGTAGAGGCCGGCCGTGACCATCGTCGCCGCGTGAATCAGCGCGGAGACGGGCGTTGGCCCGGCCATCGCGTCCGGTAGCCAGACGTAGAGCGGAATCTGCGCAGACTTCCCTATCGCGCCGACGAAGAGCCCGAGCGCGAGCCAAGACATCAGGTTCCACTCGCCCAGCAGTTCAATCGGGTAGCTTGCGGCCTGTGCCAAAACGTCCGTGAACTGCGCGGAGCCGAAGGTGGCGATGATGCCGAAGATGGCGAGCGAGAAGCCGAAGTCGCCGATGCGGTTCGTGATGAAAGCCTTGCGCGAGGCGTCGCCCGCCTCCTGCCGGTCGAAGTAGTAGCCGATGAGCAGGTAAGAACAGAGTCCGACGCCCTCCCACCCGACGAACATCATCAGGAAATTCGAGCCCATCACGAGGACGAGCATCGAGAACATGAAGAGTCCGAGGTAGGCGAAGAAGCGGTAGAACCCCGCGTCGCCGTGCATGTACCCGGTCGCGAAAATGAAGATGCACAGGCCGACGCCCGTGACGACGAGCATGAAGATCGAGGAGAGCGGGTCAAGCTGGTAGCTCCACTCGACGGTGAGCGAGCTTCCCCGCCCCGTGCGCTCGTTGACGCGGTCGTCGGTCGCCGCGCGCTCACCCAGAGCGATTTGGTCCTGCGATATGGAGCGCCGCCCGGCGTCGGCCTCTTCGCCTTCGCCCCGACCCGCCTCGTGTCCCTCCTGCGGGGAGGCAGCCTGTTGCCCAGCGGCCGCCGCGCGCTCCGGCGCGCCCTGCGTAATCTCGGTCGCGCCGCCCGGTATCCAGGTGTAGCTGAAGCCCCCGTCCTCGCTCGTCAGGTAGGGCGCGGGCCAGCGTGCGTTGCCGCTGAAGCCATACGACCAGACCGCCAGCACGCTGATGAGAAAGGCGAGCGCGACGGAGCCGACGGCGATGCCGCCGACGAGCCTTTCCGAGAAGCGAAACTTGCGCCCGAGCAGGCCGTTGATGGCCGCGCCGAGCAACGGGAGAAGCGGAACGAGCCAGATGTATCTGTGCATGAGTTTCAAGTTTCAGGTTTCAGGTTTCAGGTTTTTCGGGCTTCTCAAACTTGAAACCTGAAACCTGAAACTTGAAGCCTGCGCTTACCATTTCAACAAATCAATCTCGTCAACCCAGATCGTTTCTTTATTGCGGTAGAGCGCGATGACAATCCCGAGGCCGATGGCGGCCTCGGCGGCCGCGACGACGATGATGAAGACCGTGAACACCTGACCGGCGACGGCGTTGATCGAGCCGGTGTCTTGCAGGTAACGCGAGAAGGCTATGAAGTTCAGGTTGGCGGCGTTCAGAATCAACTCGATGGACATGAAGATGACGATGATGTTGCGCCGCGTGAGCACGCCCGCCATGCCGATGATGAAGAGCAGCGCGCCGATGACCAGAAACTTCGAGAGGTCCGGGTGCGTGATTCCCTGGCCGACCGACTGGCCCAAGCTGCCGCGCGTCTCGTCCTGCAACAAGAAGAGGAGCGCCGGGGTTAAAAAGCTGCTCATAAATTCTCCGAGTGATAAGTGATGAGTGATAAGTGATAAGTTAAAACCCTCTTTCTTTTACTTATCACTTATCACTCATCACTTATCACTGCCTTTCAGTTCTTCCGGGTCGAGGTCGTCCGCGGCGACCTCCTGTTTGACCGTGCGCGCGAGCATGACGGAGCCGATGATGGCGACCAGGAGCAGCACGCTCGCAATCTCGAACGGCAGCGAGGCATAGCGATAGAGGCTTGAGCCGACCCGCTCCGTGTCCTTAGTAATCCTGAACGTGCCGGTGGCGGAGGGTTCCTCCCCCGGCAGGCTCTGCTCGCCAGCGGCGCGCCTGTCGGCCGCGTCCCTGATCTTGATCCTGTCCCTGTCCCTGAGCCCGTTGTAGCCCTGGTTGAGCGCGACGACCAGCCCCAGAGCGAGCAGGACGGCGAAGACGGTCGTCGCCACGACCTGCGCCTGGCTGTTGAAGATGCGCTCGCGCCCGCGCTCTTCGGCCCCGACGTTGACGAGCATGATGACGAACAGGAAGAGCACCATCACGCCGCCGACGTAGACCAGTATCTGCACGCCCGCGATAAACTCCGCGCCGAGCAGAATGAAGAGCGCCGCAATCGAGATGAGCGACGAGATCAGAAAGAGCGCGCAGTGGACAGCGTTGCGCGCCATGATCATCAGAAGCCCCGCCACGAGCGCCGCTATCGCGAACACCCAGAAGAAGACCGCTTCCCAACCAGAAAGAACCATAGTGATAAGTGATAAGTGATGAGTGATAAGTGATGGGATAAGGTTTTTACTTATCACTCATCACTTATCACTTATCACTCTGTATATTTGACGGTTTCGCGCCCCTGTTCCAGCATCTCGCGGTTCCAGACGAAGCCGGCGCGGGAGTAGGTGGCGAGTTCGAAGTCCTGCGTCAGTTCCAGGCAGTTCGTCGGGCAAGCCTCCTGGCACAGCGCGCAGAACATGCAGCGCGAGGTGTCGAAGATGAATTCGTCCAGCACCTTTTTCTTGCGCGCCTTGCCGGCGACCGTGATCTCTATGTCCATCGGAATCACGTCAATGCAATCTTCGGGGCAGGCGAGCGCGCAGAGGTTGCACGCGATGCAGAGCGTCTCGTGCGTCTCCGGGTCCATGTTGAGCCGCGGCGCGCCGTGGAAGCGCGGCGCAACGTCGGGCCGCACCTTCGGATACTGCTCCGTGTAAATCCCCTTGCCCGCCACCGCGTCCTTGTCCGTCAGCGCCCCGACGTTGTACTTCAAAGTCAGGCCAAGCCCCCTCAACAAATCCACCATGAAGAAGCGCTTCAGCTTCTCCATGAACGTCGGCTGCGGAATAGGTACTTCTGGCATGATAAAACCTCGGTTTCAGGTTTCAGGTTCTGAGTTTTTAACCTGAAACCTGAAACTTTTAACTTTCGTTCGTTGTCGCGACCGCCGGCTTGCCCTTCGGCAAGTTGACGAGGCGAATGTTCCGGCGCTGCTTCTTCAAATTGAAGTCGCGTGAGCGCCAGTTAATCATAGAGAGCAGGCCCGCCGTGAGGAGGATGCCGGCGACGGCAAAGCCGATCATGATTCCCTTCCCGGTCGCGGTCAGGTTAAGCCCACGCGTGCTCTGCTCAATCGTCTCAAACCCGTTCCAGCCGTCGAGCGCCTGCACGGTGAAGACGGCGATGGCCGTCAGCACGATGTTGATAAGCGCCGTCGGGATCAGCCACTTCCACCCGATGTCCATCAACTGGTCGTAGCGGAAGCGCGGCAGCGTCCAGCGCAACCAGAAATAGAGGTAGAGCAGAATCGTCAGCTTGATGAGAAAGACGAACAGGCACACGATGGGGAAGAGCCAGGGCTGGCCCAACTTGTCCACGACGAGCCAGTGCACGCCCGGAAAATACCAGCCGCCCAGGTAAAGCGTCGTCGCCACGGCCGAGACCACGACCATCGCCGCGTACTCGGCCATGAAGAAGAGCGACCAGCGCATGCCCGAATATTCCGTGTGAAAGCCCGCGACGAGTTCCGACTCGGCCTCGGGCAAATCGAACGGCGCGCGGTTGTTTTCGGCAATGCCCGCGACGAGAAAAGTCAGGAAGCCGAGCGGCTGATAGAGCACGTACCAGATGGCGTCGGACCCCTGCGCCTCGACCACGCCCGAGAGCGAGAGCGTGCGCGAGAACATCAACGCGCCGACGATGGCGAGCCCCATCGCCACCTCGTAAGAGACCATCTGCGCCGACGAGCGCAAAGCTCCCATCAGCGCGTATTTCGAGTTGGACGACCAGCCCGCCAAAATTAAAGCCAGCACGCCGACGCTCGAAATCGAGAGGACGAAGAGCAGCCCTATGTTCACGTCCGTGATGACGCCCCAGTCGGGCGCAAACGGGATGACGGCGAAGACGATGAAGGCGGCGGCGACGGAGATGTAGGGCGCGAACCGGAAGATGTACGGGTCGGCTTTGTCCGGCGCGAGGTCTTCCTTGGTCAGGAGCTTGATGGCGTCGGCAATCGGCTGCAAGAGTCCCCAGGGGCCGACGCGCATGGGGCCGAGGCGCGCCTGCATGAAGGCGGAAATCTTGCGCTCGGCGTAGGTCGCGTAGAGCGCGTAGACGGCGACCGCCGTGACGACCGCGCCAATCTGTATGAACGGCCACACGACGTAGTTGACCGTCTCCGGCTCGAAGAACTTGAGCAGCAGATTGTCTATAAAGTTCGGCGGCGCTAAATACGCAAGCATAAGATTCAGTGGTCAGTGGTCAGTGGTCGGTGGTCAGTTGGAAATCAGTTGTTTTAACTGACCACCGACCACTGACCGCTGACCACTGCTTTTTCATACATCAATCTCAAAAACCGTCTGGCGCGTGACTTTCAAATCCAC
>DATFCB010000681.1:0-3221 GCA_035253525.1 Pyrinomonadaceae bacterium
CGAGAGATCGCCTGATAGCGGTTGCTCGGATTCGGGTGGCTGCTCAACCATTCCGGTCCGCCGTTGCCGCTCTTGGCTTGAATCGTCTGGAACATGCTGGCCATGTCGCGCGGGTCGTAGCCCGCACGCGCCATGATCTGCGCGCCGAGCACGTCCGCCTCGGTCTCGTACTCGCGGCTGAATTTCAGGAAGTAAGTGCCGACGGCCACCTGGCTGCCCTGGCCTATGATCGCGCCGGGCGCGCCGCCTATGACCGCGCCGGCAATCGCGCCGATGCCGGCCAGGACGGAATACTTCTGCGCCTTGGTCGCCTGCGCCGTGCCGTGGCGGAGCGCGACGTGGCTGATTTCGTGGGCCATTACGCCGGCCAGCTCGCCCTCGTTGCGCGCGGCCTCGATCATCCCGCGGTTGACGTACATGGGGCCGCCCGGCAGCGCGAAGGCGTTAATGTCGCGCGCGTTGACGACCTTGAAGCTGTAGCGGAATCCGGGGTGCTGAAACTCCTGCGGGATGGAGTTGACGAGCCTTTGCCCGACGCGCTCGACGTAACTCTCCACCATCTCGTCGCGCATGATGGGCATCTGCTGCTCGACCTGCGCGGCGGCCTGGCGGCCGGCCTGAATGTCGTCAGAGACTTTATATTTATTGCTGTGTAACTTTATTCTGGTCTGCGCCAAAACATTTGACGCCGACGCGAACATGGCGAGCGCCGCGAGCAGCATAACGAGCGCGCGTGCGCGTGCGTGAATACTGGCTTTCATTCTTCTTCCTCCTAAAGGATATGCGCGGGCACTTCGCTTCACTCTCCCACGCACCCATTCTCTCCGTGCTGAAAAAAGCGGCCCGCTCCCGAATTGATTCCGAGGGCGAGCCGCTCCAACTTTAAAACTTCAGCCGTCTCCCCCGAATTTTCTTAGCCACCGCGCTGGCGCGTCGGCCGCGCGAGAAGGGAGAGCGCGCGCATAAATCTCTGCCGAGTGCCGCCGCCGCAGTGTCTCGCGGCTCCTCGCAATCGGCCCAGTTTTGATGAAACCGGCCGGGGGCGGGTTGGCCTCGTTTAACCACGCCGCCGTTTGTCACGTCTGCGCGTCGGATAGCTTCGCTCCTTAACATTACGATTCTGTTCTATTTTGTTAACCTCGTCATCAAACTTCACCATCATCCCGTCGGGCGGTCGCGGGATGGAGACAGCGACGAAGGGCGAGGTGAGCGCCTCCGTCACAACGTCGCCCTTCTTCGGACTCTGTTCGTTGACGCGTACCATCAGCGTCATCCCGTCGCGGCGAATCGCGGCCACGGAGATGCCGTAGCCGCCCGTGCGTTGGCGGCCCTGGTGCGCGACGACGACGGCGCGCGTGTTGAAGTTGACCTCAGGCCGTGGGCCGGAACTGCCGCGTCCGATGACTTCCCACGCCCGCTCCCATTCGTCACGGCTCGTGATGAGCTGAACGGAGCGCACGCCCTCATAGCGGCTGTTGTAGCCCGTCGCCAGCACGGAGAAATCAACGTCGCGCTGCGGCTCCGTTGTGCCGTCGCCTGTGCCAATATCTTGCGCGTCCGTGGAGCCTAACATCGCGAGGCGTATGATCTTGACGGGCGGCATCCCGTAAGAGAGCAGGCGGTCGTGAAAAGCCCCGAGGCTGAACGAAGCGCCCTCGCGCCGCCTGTAGTCTTCGCGCAGCTTCAGGATTTGCATCTTGCCGAGCGTGTAAACCAGGTAGGTCGGGTCGAGCGTGCCGCGCCGCGCCTCGCGCTCGGCGTTGACTCTCTCCTGGTAGCCCTCGCGCATAAAGAAATCCACGCCCCCTTCGTAAGTCATGCCCTGCGTGTGCAGGCGCAGGCCGACGAGGTAGCGGCACAAGCGCAAGAGCGCCATGTTCAACTGCGCGAGCCTGAGTTTAGGATTGTTCCCGCCGAAGCCTTCGTCCAGCATCATCTGCTCGCAGTAGTGCGCCCAGCCCTCCACGAAAGTCCCGGCCGCGAGCGCGACGCGCAACCGCGACGGCTGCCGCTTCAGCGCGAGGTATTGATAGTAGTGGCCGGGATAGACTTCGTGAATCGAGATGATGGGCAGCGCGTAGCGATTGTAGAAGCTGAGATGTTCTTCGCGTCTTCTCTCGTCCAATTGCGCGTCGGGCGGCGTGACGTAGTAGTAGGCTTCGGTCGCGGCGCGCTCGAACGCGCCCGGCGAGTCCATAGAAGCGAAGCTCGTGGAGCGCGCGTACTCGGGCGTCTCCGCGACGCGCAGGTTTTCGCCCGCAGGCACGGTCATGATGTTGGCCGTACGGACGAAGGCGCGTATGCGGTCCAATTCCGAGCGCGTGTCGCCGACGAGCCCGTCCGCCGAAGGATGCTCGCGCCCGAGAGCGCGGAGCGCGGCGCGCACGCCTCTTCCCGGCGCTATCTCTTCCGAGAGCTGCCGCATCTCTTCCTGTGTGCGCCGCAGTTCCCTCTCGCCTTCATTGATGAGTTGCTCAACGGGCGTCTCGACCATCTCGTCGTAGAGAAGTTTTTTTCGGTAGTTGTCGGCCCCGATGGCGAAGTCGCCCGTGGAGCGCGGCAGGAGGTCGCGCGCGAGCCAGTCGGCAAAAGAGCGGAGCGCGTTGATGGCCGCCGCGTTCGCCGTCTCGAACTCGCCCTTGCGTGCCGCGCTCATGCGCCCGCCGCCTGCACGCTCGACCATCTGCGGCACGACGCGCTCGAAGTAATCCAGGCTGCCGCGAACCTGAGCGACGGCCGTCTCCGTGTAGATGCGCGGAGGCTGGTCGAGATTGGCGCGCGCCTCTTCAAGCAGGCGTGCAATCTCGCGCTCGCGCGCGAGGACTGCGTCGAGCCGCTGGTCGAAGGTCGCGTAGTTGCGCTTGAGGATGTTGTCAACGCCCGCGGCGGCAATCTGGTTGTAGGCGTTCGGGTCGCGTTGCCAGCGGCGTATGTCCTGCAAGTCGAGTAGCCGCCCGCGCGCGTGCGAGGTCAGGACGAGGTAGTCGTATCGCTCCTCTTCGGGAAGAACGCTGGGGTTGATACGGGCCAGCAGGCTGAGCGTGTCGCGCAGGCGTCGCGCCTCACGCTCCAGGCTCTCGCGGCTGCGGCTTTCAAGGCGCGAGTCGTATTCGTGCAAGCCCGCGGCGGTCGCCGCGGTCGGGTTGAAACTGTAATGGCCCTTCAGGTATTCGTCCGCGATCTGCTTGAAGCGCGCGGCGACGTAGCTACGGTCGGTGGCG
>DATFCB010000682.1:0-2228 GCA_035253525.1 Pyrinomonadaceae bacterium
CATAGCGGGCGGCCGCCTCAGTTTCTTACGCGACCTCGGCGGCCCCTTCATTTATGCGATGACCGCCCTCCTCATCGTCGTCGCCGCCGCCTTCTTCTACAAACTCTTTCGACATTTCGGTGAATTGAGAACGGCCCGCAGCACCGCGCCCGAAGACCGCAGCCGCCTGCGCGCGCTCCGTCTACTCTGCGGCGCGTGGATAGCCTTCTACGTCGTCTTCCTTTTCTTCTTCATCCCGCAGAACACTTTCTACAGGCTCTTCTATCTCCCCGCGCTCGTCGTGCTCGCGGGAACGTTCCTCGCCCCTTACGAGGCCGCGCCGAGTCATGTGCACAGATACCGCGCCGCACTCTTCGTCGCCATGTTGGCAATCGCCAACCTGACGTTCACCGCCTACCCTTACGCGCAGGTCCGCGCCACCCCTCCACTCGCCCTCGCGCTCGAACTAAACAAATCCTGGCCCAAAGGAACAGTCGTCTACTTCGCGCAGTGGAACACCGATAACGAGTTGACCAGATATTTCAACCCTCAGACCACCTGGCGGGAAGTCAACCGGGAGAAGTTCGAGCAGGAGATTAAAGAGGCGACGGGCGACGCACCCATCTGGATGGACACCACGCTGATTGACCTTTACCACTCCACCCCCGAAGGCAAGCTCTGGCTCGACGCCCACACCGTCCGCCGCCCCGAGCAC
The DNA here is from genome assembly GCA_035253525.1 of Pyrinomonadaceae bacterium. Taxonomy (GTDB): domain Bacteria; phylum Acidobacteriota; class Blastocatellia; order Pyrinomonadales; family Pyrinomonadaceae; genus QHXM01. The sequence goes on from DATFCB010000682.1 coordinate 695, forward strand.
GAACTGGTCAACGACAAATTCAAACTTCGCTTTTACGAAATCAAGAGAGACTCATTTTGATTGCGGACCGAAAGACAGACTCACCCCCTTTGCGTCCTTGCGAGAGAAAACCAAAACATCTCACGCAAAGGCGCAAAGACGCAAAGGGGTTTACTTATCGCACGCGAATCACTGCGAGCGTGAGGGCTCCGTTGTCGCCTATGATCTCTGTTTCGACGGCCCTGTAATCCGTCAGTTGATTCGTCCACTGGACGGGGACGAGGACGAGCGCCCTGCCGCCGCGCTCACGGGCCGCGGCGGCCGCCTCCTGCGCGCCGTCGAATCTGAAAGGCTCGCCGTCCGCACGATACGCGAGCCGCCCGCCCGCGTAGAACTCGCCCGTACGGTCGTCCGTCAGCATGTAAAGGACGGGGAGCGCCGCGTAGCCGCGCGCATCGGCCAGGCGCATCAGGTCGCGCACGGACTCGCGATGCCCCAGCCGCCCGACGGCGCAGTTGAGCACAATCGCAATCGAGATGAACATCGCGCTGCAAATCAATTCGACGCGCAGCGCGCGCCTCTCACGCCACAGCATCGCCAGCGCGGCCGCCGCCAAGAGCGGCGCGACCGCCGCGAGCGCACAAACAATCGTGACCTCGCCGGTCCGCGCCGCGTAGACCACGCCCGCGGTTGCCATCAACAGGAGCAGCGCGCCCGTCGCGCGCATCGCCGCGTTTCCGCCCTCGCCGCGCACGAACCGCGACAGCCAAAAACCCGTGAGCAGCAGCGCGCCCGGCAGCGCGGGCAGCACGTAACCGGGCAGCTTCGACTGCGAGATGGAGAAGAAGAGCACGGGCATTGCGAGCCAGGAGAGCGCGAAGACGCGCGCGCGACTTTCAGCGCTCGGCTCGCGCCACTTCCAGCGCCGCGCCTGTGCCAATTCAGCAATGAGACACGCCGTCCACGGCAGCGCGAGCGCCAGCATGATCGGCAGGTAGAAATAGAACCCTTGCGGGTGGCGATACTGGTTCGAGACGAACCGCGCGAAATGGTGCTGTATGAAAAACTCGTCAACGAACGTCCACCCGTGACGCGCAATGACAGGCCCGTACCAGAGGGCCGCGATGAGGATGGAGAGCGGCACGCCCCACAGCAGGCTCAACAGAAAGTCCCTGCGCGGCCACTCCCTGCGCAGCAAGTAGAAGAGGCCGACGACGCCGAACGGGACGACGACGCCCACCAGCCCCTTCGCCAGAAGCGACAACCCGACGGCCGCGTGGAATCCGGCCAGCAGCCAGAGCCTACGCTTCCGGCTCGTCTCCAACTCGGCGACGAAGAAGCAGGAGAGCGCAAGGCTCGTCGTCGCCGTCACGACCACGTCGAAGCTGGCCGCGCGCGAGAAGACTATGAGCCCCGCGCTCGACGCGAGCGCCACTGCGCCCCACGGCCCTGGCCCATTTTCACTTTCCTGCTCGACACGACGCCCCACCCAGTAAATTAAGAAGACCGTGAGCAGACCGCAGAGCGCAGGCCCCAGGCGCGCCGCCCACTCCGA